>NZ_JBFRSD010000002.1:0-210944 GCF_041473395.1 Vibrio sp. 10N.222.55.C6 | reverse complement strand
CTAATGGATGGTTACTTCCACCACGAAGCTGGCATTGAAGGTGGTCAACACCTTAACGTTAACGTTCTTAACCGCGAAACTCTTGAAGACGCAGTTAAGCACCCTGAGAAATACCCTCAGCTAACAATCCGTGTATCTGGTTACGCTGTTCGCTTTAACTCTCTAACTGCAGAGCAACAAGCTGACGTAATCGCACGTACATTTACTGAGTCTCTATAAGCTCACGCTCAATAGACAGTAAATAATATTAGCCTCGCCAATGTGCGGGGCTTTTTTATATCTGAAATAAATCGCACTACACTCACCTATCCCGCGAAATGTTAGGTTGAGCAAAAAAGCACCCTGCCATTCACTTTTTTTCCACAAATTCTGTCAAATTACGGTAATATCGCGGTTCATAATTTAAGAGTAACTGCTCCATGAAATACCTGCGTTGTTTACCCCTGATTCTTCTCTCTTTCTCATCTTTAGCCTCTGAGCGTTCTACGTTAACTTTTGCTTTAGATAATGATGGTATTTTTGGTGTCGACCAAGACTATACCAACGGCTTATTTCTGGGTTACACATCATCAAGTATTACGCCATATAACTGGGTAAAACCATTGAGTCTTTCCTACTGGGGCGCAAGCTCTCTAGACAAGTGGGAAATCACCATTGGCCACAAGATGTATACGCCTTCTGACATTGAGTTAGAAACGCCATCGCCTAATGATCGCCCATACGCAGGTTACCTTCACACTGAATTCAATTACATCAGCTTAAACCCACAGCAAGCCCAGCGTTTTAATATCACGTTTGGTACTACGGGCGAACGTGCACTGTCTGAAGATGCTCAAAAGCTGGTTCACTCGATCACAAAATCAGATGAGCCGATGGGTTGGGAATACCAAGTTGATGATGAGTGGGCGGGAAGCGTTGGTTACCTAAGCCATTTCAACCTAATGCGTAATCAAGCTCTTGCGAATACTGACTACGAAATCTCTAACGTTTCTGAAATCAACGTCGGTAACTTTAGAAGTGATATCTCGACTGGTTTTATGTTCCGTTGGGGTACGGACTTAGGCGGTAACTTTGGTGCAGCTAACATCACCACAGAAAACCCATTCAAACCTGGCATGATCGGCGCATCAAACGCTGGTTGGTTTACCTATGCCGGCCTTGAAAGTCGCTACCGATTCAACGACCTGACTATCGAAGGTGATCGTTCTGAAATCGAAGATAATTGGCCGAATCCAGAACAATACGATGTGACTTTAGAGAACATTCAGGCTACTGCTGTGCTTGGTGTGGCTTGGTATAACCAATACGTTGGTGCATCTTTCGCGCTAACAGCAAAAACACCGGATTACGAAGAAGCGAAAGAGTCAGTGTACACCACTGGCGGTATCACAATGTTTGCTTTCTTCTAGCCACCAGTAAGGGCTTTCGTCCTTTACTTTTCAAGTTTAATAAAGGCAATCATCTTCACAGGTGGTTGCCTTTATTTTTAAAGGTCTCGTTACCATTTGACCCTATTTTATGTACCGATTTTGTAATAAAATAAACGGTATAAATTCCTCTACGAGAATAGCTCATGTCTACAACTGGTCGCATTCACTCATTCGAATCTTGTGGTACTGTCGATGGTCCTGGTATCCGCTTTATTGTGTTTCTTCAAGGCTGCTTAATGCGTTGTATGTACTGTCATAACCGTGATACATGGGATCTTCATGACGGAAAGGAAGTAACGGTCGAAGAGATCATCAACGAAGCAAAATCATACCGTCATTTCATGAAAGCTTCGGGCGGTGGTATCACCTGTTCTGGTGGTGAAGCGATGCTACAACCTGAGTTTGTTCGTGATTTTTTCCGCGCAGCTCAAGCTGAAGGCATCCACACTTGTCTTGATACTAATGGCTACATTCGTAAGCACACTGAAGTGGTTGACGAAGTACTAGAAGCCTCTGATCTAGTGATGCTCGATCTTAAGCACATGCGAGATGAGATTCACCACGATTTCATTGGTGTATCAAACAGACGTACTCTGGATTTTGCGCGCTACCTACACAAAATCGGTAAGAAGACGTGGATTCGTTATGTGATTGTCCCTGGCTACACGGACACGCCTGAAGATGCTCATCTGCTAGGTGAATTCATCAAAGACATGGATAACATCGAGAAAGTAGAGCTGCTTCCATACCATAAGCTGGGTGCACATAAGTGGGAAGCACTTGGTTTTGACTACCCTCTTGAAGGTACAAATCCGCCAAGCAAAGAGAAAATGGATGAGATTGTTGCTGTTCTTAGCCAGTATCATTCAAACGTAAAATACTAATACTGCAGACGATGCTCAACCTCTATTTTAAACGCCTTATTTTCGATTGGGGCGTTTTCTTTTCTAGCGCTAACTATCCTTTCACTTTTCTTTACAACTTTTTTTTATCAATTCAAAAAATCATATTAAATCCGTGTTGAGATCATGTTTCCACTCGTAGGAATGCTGTTACTCTTACTGCAACAAAAGAATACAACATTTAGTTTTTAGTGAGGCTCCTCCCATGGAAATGACCAATGCTCAGCGTCTAATTCTATCAAATCAATACTACCTAATGTCTCAAATGGATCCTGAGAACTCCGCGAAATACCAGCGTCTACAAACGATTGTAGAACGTGGTTACGAACTCCAAATGCGTGAACTTAACAAAGAGTTTGGTTGTTTGACTGAAGCAGAATGTCGCGAAATTATCGACATCATGGAGATGTACCATGCAATGCAAGAGTCGAACAAAATGCTTGCAGAACAAGAGCGTGCTGAAGTAGACCAACGTCGCCTGCAGTTCTTAGGTTTTGATATCGCTTCTGAAGCGCAGATCGTACACTACGTGCGTTTCCTTGTTGATTCTGAAGGTCTTTACCCTCAATTCGACAAAGCCGATCACCACTTCAATAGCCAGATGCCAATGCTAGAGAAGTACCGTCGCATGCTAACAACATGGCGCAACTGCCCTCGTCAGTACCACCTATGTGCGACAGAGCTATCTCAAATCTTTAGCGCTTAATTCGTTAATAGATCAGCGATAACTTTTAAAAAGTTTCAAGAAAAAGGGTTACTCATCATGAGTAACCCTTTTTTTAATGTTCGCACACAAAGAGAAAAACCAAAGCAACTAGAAAACGTAAGCAACACCAACGTTCGCGGCCATGTTGATACCACTTTCAAGTATTGGGCTATTCTCTATATCACCTTCAAGGTTGGTATAACGAACGCCACCAGTTACTCGAACATTTGGCGTAACATGCAGATAGCTACTATTTTGAACCCATTATTCTTCACTACATCTACCTATTTATTGAGCAATTTTTGATAACTTAGCGCATTATATGGTACTCCATTCCAAAAATCAATAGAGCCCAGTTATACATCTAATGCACATAAATCCATTGTGAGTATTGTTAAGCGACCTAAAATCTCAAAACAAACGGCCAGATCCCCTCGAATGTAAAATAATTTGATTCTACGCGCCTCAAGTTGCCTATTGCGCTCGCCACGTTTTTCACACGCAAAATTGTAAATAAATACATAATTGTTAAGCAAAATTGTGGAAGCGGGTCTAACCTTAAAATGTAGGGAGAGCCTATTTTTCAATCGCTCGTCAGTTTTGACTGGTTAACAAGGGGAATGTGACTATGAGTATCTTTGACCACTATCAATCACGTTATGAAGCAGCCAAGGAAGAAGAGCTGACATTGCAGGAGTTCTTAGGGCTGTGTAAAGACGATAAAAGTGCTTACGCTAATGCTGCCGAGCGCTTATTACTAGCCATTGGCGAACCAGAGGTTATTGACACTGCTCAAGACCCTCAACTGAGTCGTATTTTCTCGAACCGTGTCATCTCACGCTACAGCGAATTTAAAGATTTCTACGGTATGGAAGATGCGATTGAACAGATTGTTTCTTACTTAAAACATGCTGCGCAAGGTTTAGAAGAACGTAAACAAATCCTTTACCTACTTGGCCCTGTGGGCGGTGGTAAATCTTCTCTCGCTGAAAAACTCAAAGCCCTGATGCAGAAACTACCAATCTATGTATTGTCTGCTGACGGTGAACGAAGCCCAGTAAACGATCACCCATTCTGTCTATTCGACGTTAACGAAGACGGCGACTTATTGAAGAACGAATATGGCATTGAGAAACGCTATCTTCGCTCAATTATGTCTCCGTGGGCAGCGAAACGTCTACACGATTTTGGCGGTGATATTTCCAAATTCAAAGTCATCAAACTGCGCCCTTCTATTCTCGATCAAGTTGCGATCGCGAAAACGGAGCCAGGTGATGAAAACAACCAAGATATCTCGTCTCTGGTTGGTAAAGTTGATATTCGTAAACTTGAACACTTCTCTCAAGATGATCCTGATGCCTACAGCTACTCTGGTGCGCTTTGTAAAGCCAACCAAGGTGTGATGGAATTCGTGGAGATGTTCAAAGCGCCAATCAAAGTATTACACCCTCTACTTACGGCAACACAAGAAGGTAACTTCAACGGTACCGAAGGGCTTTCTGCACTGCCATTTGACGGTATGATTCTCGCTCACTCGAACGAATCTGAGTGGCAGACCTTCCGTAACAACAAAAACAACGAAGCATTCCTCGACCGTGTGTACATTGTAAAAGTCCCTTACTGTCTGCGTGTGTCTGAAGAAGTTAAGATCTACAAGAAACTGCTTGAGCACAGTGAGCTATCCCAAGCGCCTTGCTCACCAAGCACACTCGATCTGCTATCGCAATTCAGCATTCTTTCGAGACTAAAAGAGCCTGAAAACTCATCTCTATTCTCTAAGATGCGTGTTTACGATGGTGAGACTCTAAAAGACACCGATCCAAAAGCGAAGAGCTACCAAGAGTACCGAGATTATGCTGGCGTTGACGAAGGCATGTCTGGGCTATCAACGCGTTTCGCCTTTAAGATCCTGTCTCGTGTGTTTAACTTCGACCAAGCCGAAGTGGCCGCGAACCCAGTGCACCTGTTCTACGTTATTGAGCAGCAAATCGAACGGGAGCAGTTCCCTCAAGAGACCGCCGAGAAGTACCTAGAGTTCTTGAAAGGATACCTAGTGCCACGCTACGTAGAGTTCATCGGTAAAGAAATTCAAACCGCTTATCTAGAGTCTTACTCTGAGTACGGTCAGAATATCTTCGACCGCTATGTCACCTACGCAGATTTCTGGATTCAAGACCAAGAGTACCGCGACCCAGAAACAGGCCAACTATTTGACCGTGCTTCTCTGAATGGTGAACTAGAGAAAATCGAGAAGACAGCCGGTATCAGTAACCCTAAAGACTTCCGAAATGAGATTGTGAACTTTGTGCTTCGTGCCAAAGCCAACAATAACGGTCAAAACCCAGTGTGGACGAGCTACGAGAAACTGCGCACTGTGATTGAGAAGAAAATGTTCTCTAACACAGAAGAGCTACTTCCTGTTATTTCGTTCAATGCTAAGACCTCAACGGATGATCAGAAAAAACATGACGACTTCGTTGCTCGTATGATGGAAAAAGGCTACACCGAGAAGCAAGTGAGACTGCTATCTGAGTGGTACCTAAGAGTTCGTAAATCCTCATAACTAAACGGTATTGAGCTGCTCAACTGAGCAGCTCGTATAAACCAACAACTTTTATACCTTAGTAAATCAATAACTCTTATACCCGAATAAAAAGTAGGATCGCGACATCAGCTGAGAGGGAGTTCTTATGGCACAATTTATCGATCGGAGGCTCAATGGCAAAAATAAGAGTGCTGTGAATAGACAGCGTTTCTTACGACGCCATAAAGAGCAAATCAAAGAATCTGTGGCCGATGCAGTTAACCGACGCTCAATCACCAATACAGAAACAGGTGAAGACGTCACTATTCCCCATAAAGACATCAAAGAGCCGAACTTTCACCAAGGTCAAGGCGGCGTAAGAGAGCGCGTTCACCCAGGTAATGATCAGTTCATCACTGGCGATAAAATCGAACGCCCTAAAGGTGGTGGTCAAGGTGGTGGCTCAGGCCAAGGCGACGCAAGCCCTGATGGCGAAGGCCAAGATGAATTTACCTTCCAAATTTCAAAAGATGAGTATCTTGATATTCTCTTTGAAGATTTAGCTCTACCTAATCTAGAGAAAAATCAGGTCAACAAAATCACCGAATGGAAAACTCACCGCTCTGGTTACCAAAGCGCGGGGATTCCATCCAACATCGCTATCGTTCGTTCACTACAGCAATCTCTAGCTCGTAGAACCGCGATGACAGCAGGTAAAAAGCGCGAGCTTAACCTACTGATGGAACAGCTTGACCAAGTTAAAATGACGGAGCCGGCACAACCTTTTGAGGAAGGTCGCCTCAAAGAAGAGATTGCCGAGTTACGTAAAAAGATTGAAAACGTGCCATTCATTGACACCTTCGACTTACGTTTTAAAAACTATGAGAAGCGCCCTATTCCATCTAGCCAAGCGGTCATGTTCTGCTTGATGGATGTGTCCGGCTCAATGGACCAAGCGACTAAAGACATCGCAAAACGTTTCTACGTACTGCTTTATTTGTTCCTCAATCGTACCTACGAAAACGTCGATGTGGTGTTTATTCGTCACCATACTCAAGCGAAAGAAGTCGACGAACATGAGTTCTTCTACTCACAAGAGACGGGCGGCACCATCGTTTCTAGCGCACTGAAATTAATGAAAGAAATTGTCGCAGACCGTTACCCAGCTAATGAGTGGAATATCTATGCGGCACAAGCATCTGATGGTGATAACTGGGCTGACGACTCGCCTCGTTGTAAAGAGCTGTTGGTCAACACGCTTCTGCCAACTTGTCAGTATTACTCTTATATCGAAATTACACGCCGCTCTCACCAAACGCTTTGGCACGAGTATGAGAAGTTAGAAGCAAGCTTTGACAACTTCGCCATGAAAAACATTAAAACGGTGGATGATATTTTTCCTGTGTTTAGAGAACTGTTCCAGAAAGAGACAGCGTAAGGGAGTTTGCCATGACAGCGAAATCAAACGTTGCAGAGAAAAACAAAGCTGCAAAAAAGAAAAACGACAAGATGCTGCCTGATGGTCCAGATTGGACGTTCAACCTCTTGGAGAAATACCACGTAGAAATCAAACGTGTTGCGCAGCATTACCGTTTAGATACTTACCCAAACCAGATTGAAGTGATTACTTCAGAACAGATGATGGATGCCTACTCGAGCATTGGTATGCCTATCAATTACAACCACTGGTCTTTTGGTAAGAAATTCATTCAAACCGAGCAAAACTACAAGCATGGCCAAATGGGCTTGGCATACGAAATCGTAATCAACTCCGATCCTTGTATCGCTTACCTGATGGAAGAGAACACGGTCACAATGCAGGCGCTGGTAATGGCTCACGCTTGTTATGGCCACAACTCTTTCTTTAAAGGCAACTACCTGTTCCAAACATGGACCGATGCCAGTTCCATCATCGATTACTTGTTGTTTGCTAAGAAGTACATCAGTGGTTGTGAAGAGAAATATGGTGTTGCTGAAGTCGAGCAGCTCCTTGATTCTTGTCACGCACTGATGAATTACGGCGTAGACCGATACAAACGCCCTGAGAAGATTTCCATTGCAGAAGAGACAGCAAGACAAGAAGAACGCGAAGCTTATCTGCAATCTCAAGTGAATGAGCTATGGCGAACCGTTCCTCAAAATAAAAGTAAGGAAGAAGAGACCAAGATCCGCTTTCCTAGCGAGCCTCAAGAAAACATTCTCTACTTTATCGAGAAGAACGCACCACTGCTTGAACCTTGGCAACGAGAGTGTGTTCGCATCGTTCGCAAAGTGAGCCAATACTTCTACCCTCAAAAACAAACTCAAGTGATGAACGAAGGCTGGGCAACCTTCTGGCATTACACCATTCTTAACCACCTTTACGACGAAGGCTTGGTGAGTGATAAGTTCATCTTAGAATTCCTACACAGCCATACCAGTGTCGTCGCACAACCCGCCTACAACAGCCCTTATTTCAGCGGAATAAACCCTTATGCGCTTGGCTTTGCGATGTTTAGAGACATCCGACGCATCTGTGAAGAGCCAACCGATGAAGATAGAGAGTGGTTCCCTGAGTTAGCCGGAAGTGATTGGTTAGAAGCGGTGCACTTTGCGATGCACAACTTCAAAGATGAAAGTTTCATCAGCCAATACCTTTCTCCAAAAATCATTCGAGACTTTAAGCTGTTCTCTGTACTCGACGACGACCGTAAAAATACCATTGAGGTGAGTGCTATTCATGATGATCCGGGCTATCGCCTGATTCGTGAGAAGCTTGCGGCGCAATACAACCTAAGTAACCTTGAACCAAACATTCAGGTGTTTAATGTCGATGTTCGTGGTGACCGCTCAATGACACTGCAATATGTGCCTCACGACCGCATCCCGCTTGATAAAGGCTACGACGAAGTGATGAAGCATCTCTATCGCTTGTGGGGCTTTGATGTGATTTTGGAAGAGCTCAAAGATACGGGTCATAGAGAGATTCTGACTACTTGTCCAAAACGTAATGATTATGGAGCCAAGATTTAATATCAATCACAGTAAGTCAGTGTTTGGTATAAAACTCCGCTCCCCCTACAACATAGTGGTCACCCGCTCGGAAGTGGAGCAATAAAAAAACGCATAAGTCTGATGACTTATGCGCTTTCTTTTTAAGGCTCAAACGTCTGTAAATGAACGTAAGGCACCAAGCCTAGAACTAGAACTCAATAAGCTTAAACAATCGGCTTTTGACCGCGTTCAATCAGCTTCATCAACACGCTGTCTGCAGATTTACCTGCCACGCCCGCTAGTTTGTCTGAAAGCTTTTTCTTCTGTACGTAGTGGATCGCTAGAACCGTTTTGTCCTTACATGCCGCTACGACTAAGTCATCAGAAGTGCTGATCTCATCCACCAGTCCAAGTTCATGTGCTTGTGTACCAAACCAGTGTTCACCCGTTGCTACTTTTTCAAGATCTAACGCAGGACGATGGTCACGGATGAAGTCTTTGAATAGGCCATGTGTTTCTTCTAGCTCTTCTTTAAACTTCTCACGTGCTTTATCGCTGTTCTCACCAAACATAGTAAGCGTGCGTTTGTACTCACCCGCCGTTAGCTGCTCGAACTCAATATCGTGCTTTTTAAGTAGTTTGTTGAAGTTTGGCAGTTGAGCGATAACACCAATAGAGCCAACAATAGCAAAAGGTGCTGATACGATTTTGTCTGCGATACATGCCATCATGTAACCACCGCTTGCTGCTACTTTGTCTACCGAGATAATCAAAGGCAGGCCAGCCGCTTTGATACGATCAAGTTGAGAAGACGCCAGACCATAGCCATGAACCATGCCACCGCCAGATTCAAGTTTCAGCAATACTTCATCACCTTCACGAGCCACAGCCAGAACCGCCGTTACCTCTTCACGTAATGAAGCCACTTCTTTCGCATCAATGCTGCCGTTAAAATCAAGAACGAATAGATGTGGTTCACGCTTGCTATCAAGCTCACCCTCTTTCGCTGCTTTCTTCACTTCTTTACCGCGTGATTTTACTTTCTCTTTTTCCGCTTTCTTTTCTGCTTTATCACGGGCTTTGATGAAAGCATCATCGTGTAGATGGTGCTCTAATTGTTCAATCGTCTGTTTATGGTGTTCAGATAGGTTCGTGATTTCCAGCTCACCTTTAATCGCGCTTGATTTTCCACCCACAGATTTAGCAATGACTAAAATTGCAATGATGGCGATTACAACGGTCGCAATCTTGGCTAAAAACAAGCCGTAGTCCAACAAAAATTCCAATGTCATATCCCCTATTGTATGAATTAGTGTATTGTAACCATCTTGTCACGATTACCAAGAATTTCTCATCATTCCTGCGGTTATCTGTGTGATTAAACATCAATGGAATGACGAACATAATAAAAGAAAGAAGGATAAGCACAGTGGATTACCCAATCTCTACAGATGCCCTCAAAGATAAAGTAATTTTGGTTACAGGTGCCGGTGCTGGCATTGGTCGCCAAGCTGCACTAAGCTTCGCTCAACATGGCGCAACTGTCATTCTGTTAGGCCGCAATGTTAAAAACCTAGAATTCATTTACGATGAAATCGAAAGCGCTGGTTACCCGCAGCCTGCAATTATCCCATTGGATTTAAAAGGTGCGACAAAGCAGAACTACGTTGATATGGCTGAAACCATTCAATCACAGTTCGGTCGTTTAGACGGCCTACTTCATAATGCTGGCGTTCTTGGCACTCTGAGCCCGTTTGAGCAGATTGATGAAGAAACCTTTGATGATGTTATGCAGATCAATGTGAAGTCTGAGTTCTTGATGACTCAAGCTCTGCTACCTGCACTTAAAAAAGCAGAAGCAGGTCGTATCGTATTCACCTCTTCTACCGTTGGTCACTCTGGCCGTGCATTCTGGGGCACTTACGCGATTTCTAAGTTTGCTACCGAAGGGATGATGCAGATCTTAGCGGATGAGCTTGAAGACACAAACATCCGTGTTAATGCGATCAACCCAGGCGGTACTCAAACACGTATGCGTGCAAAAGCGTACCCAGGTGAAGATGCGAACAAGCTGAAAACGCCACTCGACATCATCCCACTGTACCTACACTTAATGAACCCAAGTGTGACAGACATTAATGGCCAATGTATCGATGCTCAACCTAAGTGACTGATATCATTGACCAATAGTAAAAAGTCGCTTCCATAGCGGCTTTTTTTGTATCTAAATCAATCAACTATTACTGCCGCTAATTTTCATCATTTCTCTTTGCATCTTTTTCATTGTTAAATATACTGTATAAATATACAGGTATTTAATTATGCATGAACTAATAAAAAACTTACAAGACCGCCAGCTAATCTGGAAAGGGTTACAATCAACAACGCAAGGAAGCACCACTTCAACAGGCTATCCTCAACTGGATAAACAGCTTGATGGCGGCTTCCCGACGCACGGCGTTATTGAAGTTGAATCACAACAAGGGATCGGCGAGCTTCGCCTACTGACGCCCTATTTATCTCAACAAAACTCGCAAAAACTGGCCATATTCATTAACCCGCCAGGGAAGATCTGTGCTGAGTTTTTTAACAGCCAAGGCATTGAATTAGAAAACATTCTCGTTATCCAGCCTCAACGCGATCTCGATGCGTTGTGGGCAGCTGAGCAGTGCCTCAAAAGCGGCGCTTGTCACTCTGTATTGCTATGGGGAGCTGATCTAGAAATACACCAAACAAAGCGCCTACAAGCAGCCAGTGAAACCGGTAAGTGCCTGCAGTTTCACTTTAAAGCCACCAGCCATAATCAATTATCCCTGCCCGTTTCCTTAAGCATGAAACTCTCTTCTCACGCGCAGGGATTAAAGGTTGAAGTGACTAAGAGAAAAGGCAGCTGGTCGTATGGCAGCTTTATTCTAGACATGACACACTACTGGCCGTTACTCACAGAGAAAGTCGTTTATGAAGACAATTCAGACCGCGCTTTGTCTGGTAACACTGTGCTGGCTTTTCCTATTGCGAAGCAAGGCTAACGTATGTTGTGGCTTTATCTGCACTTTCCATCTCTGCAGTTGGATACCTTGTTTAACTCTAATGAATTGGGTTCGAGCGAAGACTCACGCGAACAACCTATTATCATCGTGGATGAAAAAGATCACCATGTACTGCAAGCAAACCCAGCTGCGCTGCAATCGGGAATTTCGCTTGGTATGGGCTTAGGGTCTGCAGCAGCTTTGTGCCACAACTTACACGTCCACCCTTACAGTATTGAACTGGAGAAAAGTAAGCTTAAAGAGATCGCTCAATGGGCGTATCTGGTCACTTCCGACATGGCGTTATTGCCACCTAATGGTTTGTTGATTAAAGCCTCTAACATGCTGTCACTTTACGA
Organism: Vibrio sp. 10N.222.55.C6; assembly: GCF_041473395.1. Lineage (NCBI taxonomy): Bacteria > Pseudomonadati > Pseudomonadota > Gammaproteobacteria > Vibrionales > Vibrionaceae > Vibrio > Vibrio sp. 10N.222.55.C6. Next base: position 199,021 of record NZ_JBFRSD010000002.1, on the reverse strand, counting down.
CGGGCTAGATAACTACTGGCATGAGCTCAAAAGCCACTTAGAAACGCTCAATATCCAGTTCAGCTTCGCTACGGGTTATTCGCCGCTTTCTGCGATCCTTTTGGGTAAGCAAGCGATCAACCAAGCAACAAACAATATTGAGCAGATGAAAACTTGGGTCAATCAACAAGCATTAATTTCCAGTGAGCTACCGACCAAGCAAGTGGAACGCCTGAACCGTGTCGGTATCAATACCGTTGAAGACTTATTAAAGCTGCCTTTGCAAGAGGTCGCACGCCGCTTTGATATCGACTTGGTGAATTATGTCGGTCGCCTTAACGGCCAGTTCAAGCACCCGATTGATTTCTATCATCCACCAGAGAATTTCCAGCAATATTTGGAGCTATTGTTTGATATTGAAAACATCCTATTTATCGAAAAGCCGTTGCTGAAATTACTGAATCAACTCGAATGTTTTTTGAAGCTACGCGATCGAGTGGCTTTCGAGTTAACTCTGACTTTACACCTAAGAGATAAAGACGATCACCCTGTCTCTTTTTATTCGGCACAAGGTGATTACCTTGCTGAAAAATGGGCGAACCTTACTCATCTCACCTTAGAGTCACTCAAGCTCACCGCACCGGTTCAAGGACTGACCCTCAGCTTGGTTCGTCATGGAGAACCCCAAATGGCCTACCATGATCTTTTTGATGGTAATACCGGAACACTTGCCGCGTTAGATTTGCTCTCACTACTGCAAGCAAAGCTTGGACAAGCCTGTATTCAAACACCAAAAATACAGCACGACCCAAGGCCAGAAAAGGCCAATCAGTATTCGCTCCCAACACTGAGTAAGTCTGTGACAAAAAGGCAAACACCCCCAGAGAGCGAGCAACAAACCATAGCTCTCAGCGTCGTTCAACAGCGGCTCAGGCCCAGTATTTTACTGCCAGAGCCCGAAGCCTTAACCGAAAGCGTCACCTTATCTCAAGGCCCTGAGCGTATCGTTTCTGGGTGGTGGGATGGCGAAAAAATTATTCGTGACTACTTCATTGCTCACAGTGAAAACGGTCGGTGGTTATGGGTCTTTAGAACGCCAGATAAGCAGTGGTTTTTGCACGGCTTATTTAGCTAACCAACAAAGAGTTGAATCGCCAGCCCGCACCATTTACTCAATTTCAACATCCCTTTTCAATCATGTTCACTCGCAATGATTAAGTGAGATTACGTTATGTCTCAGCAATATTCAGAGCTCTTCTGTCAAAGTAATTACTCCTTCCTTGAGGGAGCCTCACACGCAGAGGAGCTTGTTTTACAGGCCGATTTCTTGCGTTACAAAGCACTCGCGGTTACTGATGAGTGCTCAGTCGCGGGCATCGTTAAGGTTCACTCTGCGATCAAGCAACATAAACTGTCGCTCAAGCAAATTGTCGGGAGCATGTTTTGGCTAAATGAAGAGTGCCAAGTGGTCTTGATATGCCCAAACAGACAAGCCTACGCCGAGCTGTGCCGTATTATTACCAACGCGAGACGTCGTAGCAGCAAGGGACATTATCAGCTCTCTGAGTGGGATATCATGTCGGCTAAGCACTGCTTTATTCTTTGGCTTCCTCAACAGAAAAATGAAGACGCACACTGGGGGCAATGGCTCTCCCAGCATCATTCAGGTCGGTTGTGGATTGGCTTACAAAGACACCTAAAGCAAACCGACCAGCAGTACACAGATTACTGCGTTGAGCTGTCACAACATCACCAACTGCCGATTACAGCTTGTGGTGGTGTGTTGATGCACAATGCGAATCGCTTACCCTTGCAGCACTCACTCACTGCGATAAAGTACCAAAAGCCCATTACCGAAGTGGGCAGTCACTTACTCGCTAATGCCGAGCGCTGTTTACGGAGTATCAATAAGCTCTCTCATATCTTCAAAGCGGAATGGCTAGAAGAGAGCAACCGTATCGCTGAGCTGTGTGAATTTGATTTAAATAGCTTGCGATACGAATATCCCAGTGAGCTGATTCCTCAAGGGGAGACACCCATGAGTTATCTGCGCATGTTGGTCGAAAAAGGAAAACAGACTCGCTTCCCACAAGGTGTACCTAACGACATCCAACAAATCATAGATAAAGAATTGGGATTAATTGACGAGCTTGACTACCCTTTCTTTTTTCTCACCATTCATGACATCGTGATGTTTGCCAAAAGCCAAGGCATTCTTTACCAAGGTCGAGGTTCAGCGGCCAATTCCGTGGTCTGTTACTGCTTAGAAATCACCTCTGTCGACCCAAGACAGATCTCGGTGCTGTTTGAGCGTTTCATCAGTAAAGAGCGCGATGAGCCGCCTGATATTGATGTCGATTTTGAACACGAACGTCGTGAAGAAGTCATCCAATACATCTATAAAAAATACGGTAGAGAACGGGCTGCACTTGCTGCAACTGTCATCTCTTATCGCTTCAAAAGTGCGGTGAGAGATGTGGGGAAAGCATTAGGGCTACAAGAAACTCAGCTCGACTACTTCATCAAGAACACCAATCGCAGGGACAAAAGCCTAGGTTGGCAGGCTCAGCTCACTCAATTGGGTCTACAACCTGATTCTTTGAAGGGGCAACAGTTTATCCACTTGGTGAATGAGATCATCGGCTTTCCACGTCACCTATCTCAACACGTTGGTGGCTTTGTCATATCTTCAGGGCCTTTGTATGAACTGGTTCCCGTCGAGAATGCCGCAATGCACGATCGAACCATTATCCAATGGGATAAGGACGATCTAGAAACCTTGGGGCTGCTGAAAGTTGATGTGCTCGCGTTGGGTATGCTCTCTGCGATTCGTAAATGTTTCGACCTGATCAAACGTATTCACGGGCGATCACTGACCATTGCTGAGCTCACTCGCCTTAAGGACGATCCTCAGGTTTACGGCATGATTCAGCGAGCAGACACGGTCGGGATATTCCAAATTGAGTCTCGCGCGCAAATGAGCATGCTGCCAAGGCTTAAACCGAAAACTTATTACGACTTGGTGATTCAAATCGCTATCGTACGTCCAGGTCCTATTCAGGGCGATATGGTGCATCCATTTCTCAAGCGTCGAGATGGCATTGAGCCAATCAGTTATCCATCTAAAGATGTGGAGTCGGTACTGTCACGCACCTTAGGTGTACCTATCTTCCAAGAGCAAGTGATTAAACTCGCTATGGTGGCTGCAGGGTTCACAGGCGGAGAAGCAGATCAACTCAGACGGGCAATGGCCGCTTGGAAGAAAAATGGCAACGTCTTTAAGTTTAAAAACAAACTTATCGAGGGAATGCAAAAGCGCGACTATGAGACAGAGTTTGCTGAGCAGATCTTTAAACAGATATGCGGCTTTGGCGAGTACGGTTTTCCTGAAAGCCACTCGGCTTCGTTTGCGGTGTTAGCGTATTGCTCCGCTTGGTTGAAGTGCTACTACCCTGAATGTTTCTACGCTTCTCTGTTGAATAGCCAACCCATGGGCTTTTATAGCCCCTCACAATTGGTACAAGACGCACAACGACACAATGTGGTGATACTTCCGATATGTGTGAACGCTTCTCAAAACGACCACACGGTTGCCCCTCATCAGAATGGTCTAGCGATTCGCTTAGGGCTGCGACAAATCAAAGGATTCAGCGAGCATGGAATTCAAAGCGTGCTCGCCAATCGTCCACCATCCGGTTATCGCCACCCTAGTCAGGTGAAACAGTTATCGATGAATAAGAAAGATATCGAGCTACTGGCATCGGCCAATGCGCTACATAACGTTTCTGGAGACCGCTTCCAGACTCGCTGGGCGATCATGGACTCGGCGTCGGATTTACCTCTGTTTAGCCAAGCCTATGACGATGCTGAGGCAGGACATGACGAACATGTACTGCACAAGCCCAATGAGATGCAAGATCTACTCGAAGACTTCACCAGTGTCGGAATTTCATTGAACAAGCACCCCATCACTTTGCTCGAAGAAGCAGGACGATTAGGTCGATTCACACACATGAAAGATTTAATACAACAAAGACACAAATCTATGGTCACCGTTGTCGGATTAGTCACAGGCAAACAATCTCCCGGAACCGCGACAGGTGTCACCTTTGTCACGCTAGAAGATAGCACTGGCAATATTAATGTCGTGGTATGGGGAGCAACCGCGCGCGCTCAACAACAAGCTTATCTCACAGCCAAGGCGTTAAAAGTACAAGGGATATTAGAAAAAGAAGGAGAAGTTGTGCATGTTATCGCGGGGAAACTTATCGATATTACCGATGAAATTGTTGGTTTGAAAACCAAATCTCGGGATTTTCATTAGCGAAGTAGCAATTGTCCTCAATCGGTCCTTGGCTAAAGAAACGAAAGAAAGAGCAACGAAAAAGGGAAGCATCCGCTTCCCTTCAATTCCAATTGTTGAGTTATGACTCAACTTCAGCTTCCGTACGTCTTTTCTTAAATTCCCTATACAGTAATAAGCTCAAAGTCATAACGACTTTAGACGTTAACCATATCATTAAGAGGAACTACCTTAAATTGTGTGTGAAAAGTTACGCTAGCAGTTGAGCATATTTCGTTAAGAAAAATATGCTGCGTGAATATTAGCAAACGTTTTCTATCAGGTCACTCAAAACAAACCGTACAGCAGCGTTAATTATAAAATCTGACGCATTCGCTCTTGAGTCACTTCAACCAAGAGGTCTGGCTGGAACTTAGAAATAAAGCGGTTACACCCTACTTTCTCAACCATAGCTTCATTAAAACTTCCACTTAATGAAGTGTTTAGCGTTATGAATAGGTCATGCATTCTTAGGTCAGTACGTACTTCATGTGTCAGTTTATAACCGTCCATTTCAGGCATTTCAGCATCGGTGATCATCAACAATATTTCTTGATTGATGTCTTTGCCTTCATCACACCAGCCCTTAAGTAAGGTCAGTGCTTCTAAGCCATCACAACACTCAATAATGTTCAAACCCAACTGCGACAAGGTGCCTTTAATTTGGTTACGCGCTGTTGAAGAGTCATCAACGATAAGCACGTTACGTCCTATCATCTCCTGAGCTAATTGTTCATCTAAAACGCCTTCAGAGATCGAGACATCGTAATCAATGATCTCAGCCAACACTTTCTCAACATCGATGATCTCGACGATCTTGTGCTGCTCTTCTTCTTGAATATGCGTAATAGCGGTTAGGTAGTTTGCACGGCCTGTTGTCTTTGGCGGCGGCTGGATTTCTGTCCATGTCGTGTTCACGATATTACGAACTTGCCCAACCAAGAAACCTTGTACGGTTCGGTTGTATTCCGTAATAATCAGGTTGCTCTCTTGAGACTCCGCACGAGATGGCGGAAAGCCAATGGCACTGCGTAAATCGATAACAGGCACCGATTCACCACGTAAAGACGCAACACCCGTAATATGATGATGAGAGCCCGGTAAGCGAGTGAGTACTGGCACTTTGAGGACTTCTTTCACTTTAAATACGTTAATCGCAAATAGTTGACGACTATTTAAGCTGAATAACAAGAGTTCCAGACGGTTTTCACCGACCAGTTTGGTTCTCTGATCAACCGAATTTAAAACGCCAGACATACAACACCTTAGTGACAAATAATAACTGTGGCTACAATAGCCTACTTCAATAGGTTAAAGCAAAGCGCCAATGCACAGAATGCTTAAACTAAGTACAACAAATGATGTTATACAAAGCTTAAGTACATGGAAAGGTTCAAGGTAAGGCTACAAGACGAGAAAAAGGGGTTAACCTTCAATAACTTTCATTAACAGTTGGCCATCGTATAAGGCCTGCTTGATGAGCGCAGCACCTGGCATGGTTGCCTGCTTATAAAAACGAGATTCCACCAGCTCTAAGTCTTTATGGTAAACCGATAGACTCTGCTCTTCGATACACTTTTGAATCGCCGGGTATAACACGCTCTTCGCCTGATTGATAACACCACCCACCAAGATTTTCTCTGGGTTGAACAGGTTAATCACAATCGCAATCGCAGAACCTAGATAACGGCCTAACTGTTCAATCACTTCGACAGCCAGCGGATCCCCATTAGCAGCGGCAGCACAGATCTGTTCAATAGTGACGTCTTCAAACACCGTTAGCGTTGATTCTTCACCATTTACCAATCGCTCTTTGACTTGCTCACGGATTGCCTGAGAACTCGCCACCGTTTCTAAACAGCCTCGATTACCACAGTGGCAAAGCTTGCCTTCTTTATCGATCTGGATATGCCCCAACTCACCGATGTTACCGTGACGTCCTTGCAGAACGCGACCATCAAGAATGATCCCGGCACCTAAACCGTGGTGAATCGAGATAAGAACAGAGTTGTCGTTGTCTTGTGAGTTACCAAACAGCTTTTCTGCTAATGCCCACGCTCGGGTATCATTGGCAATAAAAACTGGCAAACCGGTTTCTTTGTAGATCTCCGGCCCCAACGCTAAGTTTTCAACGTTATAGTGCGGCATCTGCAACACAATACCTTGCTCTGAATTCACCAGACCTGGCAGTGTGATAGCGATACTCGTCACCCTGTCGAGTTGCTCGGCATAGGTTTGGAAGAACTCATCGATTTCATGGAGAAGACGCGCAAGCACATCGTCTTGATCACGTTCATGGATATCAATCTTGGTATCGATAAGCACGTCGCCGCCCAATTCATGGAGCGCGATCGTCAAGTATCCGCGACCAAGACGCATCGACAAAAATTGCCAACCTTCGTTATTGGTTTGCAGACCGACAGCAGGACGCCCACGAGTCGTGGCTTCTTGAACCGTCGTTTCGTGAATAAGGTGAGCTTCAATGAGTTCACGGGTAATTTTAGTAATACTCGCCGGAGCCAACTCACTTTGCTTGGACAGATCGATACGAGAAATAGGACCTTTAAGGTCAATTAGTTTATATACACGACCAGCATTGACCTGTTTGATATGATCAATATGGCCCGGTTGAGCCATGTACATTTTACGCTCCAGAAATCATCAACGAGGTAATTTTTTTACTTTGCGAAGTAATTGTGAAGTCACTTGGTATATCGCCGTGACCAGTATCACGTATATACATAAATCTTTGTGTATCGAGTCAAATAGTTCGAGGAAAATTAACACCCACATCGATAATTTGCGACTTAATTTTCAGAATAAAACATCGCGTTTGAGCCCTGAATTCAATAATTAAAGGCAAATCAAGAAATATCCTCCTAGCTCCCAATAAATAATCAATTAATGCATATACTTAATTCAGTCTTTTAAAAGATTACTTGGCCTCACTCTAGGAGTATTCATGACAGCCGAATTAAGAAAAACGAAAATCGTCACAACGCTAGGCCCTTCTACTGATAAAGGTAACGTGCTTGAAGAGATCATCAAAGCCGGTGCCAATGTCGTCCGTATGAACTTCTCTCACGGCACCAGCGACGACCATATACAACGCGCAGAAAACGTCAGAGCAATTGCAAAAAAACTTGGCACTCAAATCGCTATTCTCGGTGACTTACAAGGCCCCAAGATTCGTGTGTCGACATTCAAAGATGGCAAAATTCAACTTGCCGTAGGTGACCTATTTACTCTTGACAGCAGCCTAGGTTTAGGTGAAGGCAATCAAAAAGCCGTTGGCCTTGATTACAAAGAACTGCCTAACGACGTATCCGCCGGCGATATACTGTTGCTTGACGATGGTCGTGTTCAACTCAAAGTAACCAAAGTGGAAGGCTGTCGCGTTCATACCGAAGTCATCATTGGCGGCCCACTCTCAAATAACAAAGGCATCAACAAAAAAGGGGGTGGCCTTTCCGCAGAAGCGCTAACAGAAAAAGACAAGCGCGACATCGTCACCGCCGCACAAATCAAAGTGGATTACCTAGCGGTGTCTTTCCCTCGTAATGGTGAAGACATGCACTATGCTCGTCAGCTTGCACGAGAAGCCGGCTTAGAAGCTCACCTCGTCGCAAAAGTGGAGCGAGCAGAGACAGTAGCTACAGTTGAGAACATGGATGACATCATAATGGCCTCAGATGTGGTCATGGTGGCTCGTGGTGACCTCGGAGTGGAAATTGGCGACCCTGAGTTAGTCGGAGTACAAAAACAGCTTATACGCCGTGCCAGAGCGCTTAACCGAACTGTCATCACCGCAACTCAGATGATGGAATCAATGATTTCTGCGCCAATGCCAACCCGTGCCGAAGTTATGGATGTTGCCAACGCCGTACTCGATGGCACCGATGCTGTGATGCTGTCTGGTGAAACTGCAGCTGGTGACTACCCAGTCGAGACCGTAAAATCGATGGCTGAAGTCTGTATTGGTGCGGAAAAAATGGCAGGCATTAATAACCAATCCAATTACCGTATTGACCGCACCTTTGTTACTGCCGAAGAAACCGTTTCGATGGCGACCATCTACTCTGCAAACCATATGGAAGGCATTAAAGGCGTTGTCACTCTAACCGAGTCGGGCCGCACTGCACTGATGATGTCTCGCCTAAGTGCTGACATGCCTATTTACGCGCTGTCTCGTAACGAAGGAACGCTTAATCGCTGTACCTTGTACCGAGGTGTAACACCTATCTACTTCGAGACAGAAGCCAAAGACAGCTTTGATATTGCACTATCAACGTTAGATTGCCTGAAAGAAGAAGGATACCTTAAGTTTGGCGACCTAGTGATCGTCACTCAAGGCGACATTATGGATGTAGCAGGGTCAACCAACTGTATGAGAATCTTGCCTGTCACCTAATATTTGACCTTAAGGCGAAACGATTCGCCTAATCTCAAAAACTTAAAAGGGTTATCGAACCAAGTTCAATAACCCTTTTTCATTTCAGAACACGACTCACTAAAATCTGCTTAAACAGCATAACGAGCTCACAGCATGCTAGCTCATCAACTTCGGGAATTAGTTACCCGCAGCAATGGTGGCTAACTGTGGCATATGCGAGTTGCGAGCGTTTTCCGTTGAGGTATAGGTCTCCACAAATCGGTAACCGGCTTCTAAACCCAATTCGTAATCATGCAGTAAATCATCTTTATGACTCATTAATGAGCTCGATTTAAGCGTTTGACTAGGTGCTATCTGAACCACAAACGCGTCGTCTGGTGGCGAATTCAAAAAATCCTGAGTCAATGAGTAGGTCTGATAATGCACCATCAGCATGTCAGCCAACCCTGAATCAAACTTATCTCCGATTAAATGACTTAAGCGATAAATATCATCTGCACCAAATAGCCAGCGACCACCGTTCAGCAGGTCTAAATGCCCACGGTCACGCTTCTGCTCTTTTGAGCGCATAATTTGTTGTTGGAAGAAAGAGGTCCAGTCGGTTTTCCACTGTTCCACTTTCTGTTGCCAATGGCCTTGAACACTGTCGAAAGATTCGCGGAACCACTCCAGTTCTTCTGCAGATATAGGTTTAGGCGCTTTGACTGAAGATCCCTTAACTGGTGCTTCAACCAAATGGGTATTACCTTCCTCCACCACTGGCTCAGTACGAATCACCACAATAGAACGAGCTTGTCTTCGCCACGCTTCCTGAACTGGGATACACGCCGATACACCACCGTCCACATAAGCACTGTCACCAATAAAGACTTCGTCATTGTACAAGCGAGGAATAGCACAGGTCGCAATCATCACCTTGTACCAATCTTCGCCCAATAATGGGAAGTAGTGGTCTCGTAAGTCTTTGGAATCCGTTACAGCCGCATAGAAGTGGCGATCGCCTAACGTTTGTCGCCCTAAATCCAGATCGAGCTTATATGGGTAAGCCATGATTTGTTCTAGCGCCCATTCTAATCCTAGGTTCTTTCTGTGTCGTATATAGGAAAAGAGATTGAAGAACTCTGGTGAGGTTGTGAGGTCGAGAACAAAAGAACGTCCAAGGCCTTTATCACGGCACAGATAAGCACATAAGTTGAGAGCACCTGCTGAGGTACCAAAAAATTCGTCGAAGGGGTCAAAATTTGAGAGAAGAAAGGCATCCAGCACTCCAGAAGTAAAAATACTTCTCTGTCCGCCACCTTGAGCGACCAGTGCTGTTTTTCCAGCAATAAACTTAGCGTAATAATCCAAGTCTATTGCTGTATCAATATTGGTTAGAATCCCACTATTCATTATTCCCTGAGTATCAAAACTCAGCCTCGCAATAGATGGTATTAACTACCAATCGCAATAAAGCCAAATGAAAGAATGATCATGTAGATAAACACGGTAATTTGTAGGGCATTTTTCAGATTATGGTCCATAGACACCTCTGGCTTATTATTAATTTGTCGAGTCTCTATTTAAGTACTATCAGGTGTGTGAAGTATCTTCAAGAATCGTCGAAATTAGTCGCACAATATTGATGTAACCATCACAATTAGTATGTGTATGGATAAGGATATACTCATGAATAACAAAGCAAATATGATGGCACTGATTACGCTTCTCTCCGTTTCAAGCGCGTATGCTTCGCCGGAGATCATCATTACACCTATGGTAGGTTATACCGGCGGTGGCAGTGTCGAAGACCAGGACGGTAAAACCTATGACATGAAAGGCTCTGAAAATTACACCTTTGCCATTGAAACGCCACTTGAAAAAGGACGCATCGGCTTCTTCTACTCCAATCAGAGCTCGGAATTAGAAACGCTCAACCTAAGCTCCTCCATCCAATACCTGCACCTTCAAAGCAGCATCTACTACCCTGCTTCGCCTGTGTTGTCGGGTTATCTAGGGCTAGGCCTGGGTGCTTCTTACGTCGATGTAGACTGGGCAAAAGATAAGTATGGATTCTCAACTTCTATCTTTGGTGGCTTAGAGTACAAATTTAGTGACCGACTAGCGTTGAACACACAAGTACGTTGGTTAGGCACGGTTGTCGACAACGATACCTCCGGTGTTTGTAATATCCCAAATAACGGGCAAGAGTGCATCATTCGCTTTGATACTGACTGGATGAACCAATTCCAAGCCAATGTCGGACTGAGTTTTACTTTCTAAGTGGCTCAATGAAGCAAAATATAAGATCGGCCCAAACGAAAAAACCAGCTAAATGCTGGTTTTTTCATTATTAAAACGGTTTTAGTTCAGGTTAGAACTTATAGGTAACACCTAAAGCGCCGCCCACTTGCAACTCAACACCTTTATACATATCGAGTTCAGGGTGAACTTGAGCGTAAGCATTCCAACCTTCGTAGAAATTCACTTTCACGCCTAACGGCAAGCGTAAGCCAAAGTCGTCATTCCATTCAGCCCAAGCACCAGCACCGACGTACCAGCTCAACGGAGCTTCAGTCTCGAACTGACCACGCTTCAAAATGTAATCAAAGGCAGCGCCGTCATTGCCAATCGTAGCACGGTATTTCTGATCAAATTCCACAACGACACTCAGGTCTTGGTCAATGGCGAGTCCCACTTCCAAAGCTGGAGCTTCAGAAGCTTGAGCAAACGAGGCTCCGCTGCAGCACATAAGGCCGATCAAGTAACGATGTTTCATAATATTCTCAGACTGTATTTAAAAAACGGAAGTCTACTGGAATCTCAGCAAAAGGTGTCATCGCTGGGTAAAAGATAAAAGACACGAAAAATTTAAGAGCAACCATCAACTGATCGAGTTGAATGATAAGTATCTGAGTTAATGGAGATTAAGCACAATAGATCTTTCATAGAGCAGAAAACAAAAAAGGAGGCCTTTCGGCCTCCTTTCAATTTATTGAATCAGAGAATTAACCGTTGTTACGGATCCACTCATCCATGTCTGTCTTAAGGTTGTCAGACTTAGTACCGAAGATAGCTTGTACGCCACCCGCTACTACTACAACACCTGCAGCGCCTAGTTTCTTCAGCTTGTCTTGGTCAACAAGAGCTGTATCAGCTACTGCAACACGTAGACGAGTAATACAAGCGTCAAGACCAGTGATGTTCGCTTTACCACCGAATGCAGCAACTAGCTCACCAGCAAGTTCAGAACCAGTCGCAACTGACTCTTCTTCAGTCTCGTCTTCACGGCCTGGAGTTTTAAGGTCTAGAGCTTTAATCACAGTGCGGAATACGATGTAGTAAATTGCAGCGTAAGCAATACCACATACAACCATTAGGCCCATCTTAGACGCGTGGCCAGATAGAACTAGGAAGTCGATTAGACCGTGTGAGAAAGATGTACCGTGTACAAAACCTAGAGTGTTCGCAAGAACGTATGCAGAACCAGCTAGTAGAGCGTGGATTGCGTACAGTACTGGAGCAACGAATAGGAAAGAGAATTCGATTGGTTCAGTGATACCCGTTAGGAATGAAGTCAACGCAGCAGAAGCCATGATGCCCATTACTTTAGCGCGGTTTTCAGGCTTAGCTGAGTGTGCAATCGCGATTGCAGCAGCAGGTAGACCGAACATCTTGAACATGTAACCACCAGCTAGCTGACCGAAGCCATTGCCCGCTGCACGAGATGCGTCATCAGCAACTAAGTAACAAGTAAGAACACCGTTTTGAGTTTCGCCAGCAGCGTTTACACAAGTACCAGCTTCAAAGAAGAAAGGTACGTTCCAAACGTGGTGAAGACCAAATGGAATTAGAGAACGCTCAACGATACCGTAGATACCAAACGCCACTTGTGGGTTTTGGTGAGCAGCCCAATCAGAGAACGCAGAGATAGCGCCGCCAACTGGTGGCCATACTACAGATAGTAGGATTGCTAGACCAATCGCAGAGAAACCTGTGATGATTGGCACAGCACGCTTACCAGCGAAGAAGCCAAGGTACTCTGGTAGTTGAATACGGAAGAAACGGTTGAATGCCCAAGCAGCAACACCACCGACTAGGATACCACCTAGTACACCAGTATCGATTTTATCAACGCCCATTACACCAGCCATTACGCCAAGTGTAGCAGTCATGATGCCATAACCAACGATAGCAGCTAGACCCGCTACACCATCGTTGTTAGTAAAGCCAAGTGCAACACCTACTGCGAACAGTAGTGCCATTTGACCGAATACTGAACCACCAGCTTGTTCCATTAAGTTTGAAACGATTTCTGGAATGAAAGGAAGATCTGCTGCACCGACACCTAGCAAAATACCCGCAACTGGTAAAACTGATACTGGAAGCATCAGAGACTTACCAACTTTCTGCAGGCTAGCAAAAAGGTTCTTAAACATGTTTATGCTCCTGATAAAGATAAAATAATTATATTGGGTTCTAACGGCACACCCCCGTAGCCTATATGTTAGCACCCTGCGAAAATGTAACCATGTATTGCATTATATTTTCTGCCGCTAAATATATATTGATGGGGAACTAACTTTCTAGTCACTTACGAAATTTAGTTCCAAAACACGTCTTGGATCACATGTCAAATCTAGAAATGCAATGCTTTACAAGTGTTTAATGCATTGAAATATATAAGTATTTTTCAAGAGCCCTATTATTTTACTGGGTAAATAAAATAGGAGCGAATGTTATTTTTAGTAACAAAATTACAAATGTTATAATTAGCGCTCTCAAGTTCAACATAATTCGTAAACATTAAAAAAAAACGTATTTTTGGTGATCAAAAACACAAAAAGGGAGCTTTTGCTCCCTTTTATTTGTTTAGTTAGTTTTTTATCGCAAAAAAAGTTTTCGGTAATTTTTGGTTGTTTGTTCAGCAACCTCTTTCATTGACAGCCCTTTCAGCTGCGCGATATAAGCCGCCACTTCGACTACATATGCAGGCTGATTCTGTTTACCTCGATATGGAATCGGAGCCAAGTATGGCGAATCCGTCTCGATCAGCAACCTATCTAGGGGTAGGTTTTTCACAACATCTTTAAGTTCTGTGGCTTGTTTAAAGGTCACAATACCTGAGATCGAGATATAAAAACCTAACTCCATTGCCGCTTCGGCGAACGCTTGATCTTCAGTAAAGCAATGAATCACACCACCGCACTTCTCAGCTCCGCCATCACGTAAAATAGCTAATGTGTCTTCACGTGCGTTACGAGTGTGAATGATCAAAGGTTTATTCAGCTCAACGGCTAACTCAACATGCTGCTTAAATCGTAGCTGTTGCAGCTCCGCCGTCTCTGGTTGGTAGTGATAATCTAAACCTGTCTCTCCAATCGCCACAACCTTAGGGTTGCTCGCGTATTCACGCATTGTCTCTAGGCTGAAATCACTTTCAACATCGAGAGGGTGAACGCCACAAGAGGCTTTAACGTTATCAAACGGCGAGATCATCTCGAGCATATTTTCAAACGAATCGAGTGTCACACCGACAGAAAGCAATTGGTCTACATTAGCAGCCTTCGCCTTGTTAACCACATCTTCTACGCTGGTGTGTAAATCTTGGTAATCCAGTTTGTCTAAATGACAGTGGGAATCTACGAACATGTTTCCTCGCAAGTGGCTATCAGCCAATTCATTATGAGTAGCTCCGTATTGAGCCCAGGGTGTTGCTTTAACTGCTCAATCAATGTCAGCAGTTTATTCGATGCTGCATAAGCACTTTGATAAGACATCGCCTCACACAGTGCTTTCGCACTCGGAGTGAAAGCCTGATTCGCCAAACCAAAATGCAGCTTCTGTACATCTGACAATAGATGCCAAAGCCAGCCAAGTTGAATCAAAGGGTCTTTGCTAAGCTCTGTAGAGAACTTTAGCATGTCAGGTTGAGTGCCTTTTATCACATTCACAAAGCCATCGAGCGCTTTTGTTGAAGCTTCAACGCCACCTTGCTCAAACATCGCTTTTGCTTTTAAAGGCGCGTTGTCATTGAGTGCTAAAATATACTGCGGTACCGCTTTGCCCACTTCACCATCTAACCACGCTGATGCTGTCTCTAACTGCGGACTAACCACATTGAATTGCTGACAACGGCTAATAATAGTCGGCATTAAGCGATTACTGTTACGAGTAGACAGAATGAAGATGCACTTGCTTGATGGCTCTTCCAGAGTTTTCAATAGTGCGTTGGAAGCCGATTCGTTCATTGCTTCAGCAGGGTTAAGCAAAATAACGCGCAAACCACCTAACTGAGAAGACTCTTGAGCCCAGCGGTTACTGGCACGCACTTGATCAACCGTGATCGACTTACCTTCTTTCTCGGGTGAGATCACATGAAAATCAGGATGACTGCCCGACTTCATTAACTCACAGCTGTGGCAAAACCCGCACGACTCGCTTTCATAGTTCGTGCACATCAATGCGTCGGTAAGTTGGCTAATCAAAGCATCAACGCCGAGCCCTTCCGGTGCATTAACAATCACAGAGTTAGGAAAACGCTCCGCATCGAGACTTTTTTTCCACTCACTCCATACCGGTGTGAGCCAAGAATACACTTCAGCCATGACTACCTACTGTTTGTCGAGCCAAGCAGTTAGCGCGACTTTAATATCAGCGGCTACTTGCTCAATTTCTTGCTGCGCGTTAATCACAAGTACAGAATCATCTTGTTCTGCAATTTCTAGATAGCGCTCACGCGTGCGGTCGAAAAATGAGATGTCCATCTTTTCAATTCTATCAAGCTCACCACGGCCTCTAGCACGCTCTAGCCCTACTCTAGGGTCTAGGTCCAAATATAGCGTTAGATCGGGTTTAAAGCCGCCTAGCGTGGTTGCTTTCAGTGATTCCATAGTCGTGCGCGCGATCTGGCGACCACCACCTTGGTATGCCTGTGAAGACATATCATGACGATCACCCAATACCCATTGACCATTGGCGAGCGCCGGCTTGATGACGTTCTCGACTAATTGAACACGTGCTGCATACATCAACAGCAATTCAGTCATGTCTTGAAGCTTCTCGCCTTCGTGCTCTTCTTTAACCAATGAACGCATCTTTTCAGCTAAGACAGTACCACCCGGCTCGCGAGTATTAACAATATCTTCAACACCCGATGCTTTTAATGTCTCAACGATGGCATTGATTGCTGTGCTTTTGCCAGCGCCTTCAAGGCCTTCAACCACGATAAATTTCGACTGATTCATAATTATTTCTTTATCTGTTTTTTCTTAATTGCTTTAAGTAAGCTCGCACTGCACGGTTATGCTCAGTCAAACTCTTTGAAAATACGTGACCACCTGTTCCACTCGCAACGAAATACAAGTAGTTGCTCTTCTCTGGATTCAACGCCGCGTTGATAGACGCTTTGCCTGCCATAGCGATAGGTGTCGGTGGCAAGCCACTCATTGTATAGGTGTTGTAAGGCGTTGGCGTGCGTAAGTCTTTCTTACGGATGTTGCCATCGTAGCTGTCACCCATGCCATAGATAACCGTTGGGTCAGTTTGCAAACGCATACGCTTGTTTAGACGGTTAACAAACACAGAAGAAACACGCTCACGTTCTGACGCAACAGCGGTCTCTTTCTCAATGATAGATGCAAGAATTAACGCTTCGTATGGCGATTTAAGAGGCAGCTTATCCGCTCGATTTTCCCACTCTTCATTCACCACGCTCATTAGGTCTCGATGCGCGCGCTTCAACAAATCTAAATCAGTGGTGCCGTAGGTGTAGTGATACGTTTCTGCTAAGAAGAGACCTTCTAGCTTTTCGTTTTCAATACCCAACTTTTCAGCGATCTCTTTTTCAGAAACGCCATCCAATGTCTGTTGAATGAATTCGTTGTCTTTTAGCTGAACAAGCCATTCGTCAAAACGACTGCCTTCAACAAAGGTAATAGTAAACTGGTGTTCTTTCCCTTCTACAAGCACCTGTAGCGCTTGCTCTAAGGTTAAACCCGGTTCAAGCAGGAAAGTACCCGCTTTTACGTCTACAAGCTCAGGATGTAACTTACGGATTAATTTCTCGTAAGGAGAAGCCTCAAACAGCCCCTCGTTAATCAACTGGGCTAGAACGCGGTTAAAGCTGCTACCTGAAGCAACAGTCACGACTTGTGGTTTTTCTAATTGAATAACTTGTTTCAGGTTATCTTGCGCTTGGTTGTAAACATAAAAACCAGCAGCACCGGCTGCAATTAAGCACAAGATAATAAAAATAAATAACTTTTTGATCACGAGTTTAGTTGTCCTTGAAGGCTACGAGTAACGGTTCCAATGTTAAATTGGGTATCACTAATACGGGTAACTGGGGCAACCCCTAAAATGGAGTTTGTCATGAAAACCTCATCAGCTTGCATGAGTTGAGATAAGCAGTAGTCACTAATTGTAACGGAAAGTTCAGCCTGATTCAGCGCGGTTAACACTTGCTTACGCATAACCCCCGCGACACCACTTTGAGTGAGTTGAGGTGTGTATATCGACTGACCTTTGCGCCAGAACAGATTGGCCATGGTGGTTTCAATCACATTGCCCGATATATCAAGAACCACACCATCCACTTCATTAGCTTGATCCATTTCATCTTTCATCAAAATCTGCTCAAGGCGATTATTGTGCTTATGGCCAGCCAGTAGTGGGCTCAAACCTAGCGCTTGATGGCAGATACCGAGTTCAACACCGGAGTCTTGCCACGCTGAATAATGGCTTGGGTAATCAAAGGTACTGATGGTGATTGTCGGCTTGGCGATATTCTTGGTACTGTAGCCACGCCCACCCGCTCCACGACTAACGTGCAGCTTGATCCCTGCTTTTTGATTATGAGGCTTGTTGGCGTTATGGAGCTTCTTTGAACCATCAAGGCTCTTTGTGCCATGAAGAGCGTTATGTTGGATGTGTTGAAGCGCAGTATCGAGCCAAAGACTAACAACATCCCAATCAAGAGCAGAAATGCGTAGTGCTTTAAGGCACTCGTCGACACGGTGCTGATGATCGTGAAGATGTTGTATCTCACCATCACTCACGAGCATTGTCGTAAAACAGCCGTCTCCGTACTGAAACGAGCGATCCAAAATATCGATAGTTTGCTGGCTTTCTCCATCAACCCAAAACATGTTTTTCCCCATAAAAAGAAACGGCTCAATGCTAAAGCATCAAGCCGTTTAAAAACAAGTCTAATTGTGACTATCTACGAGTGTTTACGTCTTTAATAAGATGATTAAATCTTTTTGAAGATCAAACAGCCGTTTGTACCACCGAAACCGAATGAGTTACATGCAGCATATTCCATGTTGCTAACTTCACGCGCAGTGTGAGGTACTAAGTCAATATCTAAGCCTTCTTCAGGATCATCTAGGTTGATTGTTGGTGGAACAATTTGGTCAACCAGAGACATAGCCGTGATGATAGCTTCAGCAGAACCAGCAGCACCTAGAAGGTGGCCTGTCATTGATTTCGTAGAAGAAACCAATACTTGCTTGCTGCCTGCTTCGCCAAGAGCACGCTTGATGCCCTTAACTTCCGCTACGTCACCTGCAGGAGTCGAAGTACCGTGTGCGTTTACATAACCGATTTGTTCACCAGTAATGCCAGCATCACGCATAGCCGCTTCCATTGCTAGTGCGCCACCTGAGCCATCTTCACTTGGAGATGTCATGTGGTAAGCGTCACCCGACATACCGAAGCCAACTAGCTCACAGTAAATCTTAGCGCCACGAGCTTTCGCATGTTCGTACTCTTCAAGAACCATCATGCCTGCACCGTCGCCAAGAACGAAGCCATCACGGCCTTTGTCCCATGGACGAGAAGCTTTTTGAGGCTCATCGTTACGAGTAGAAAGTGCTTTAGCCGCACCAAAACCGCCCATACCTAGTGGAGTTGATGCTTTTTCAGCACCACCCGCTAGCATTGCGTCTGCATCGCCGTATGCAATCATACGAGCCGCGTGACCAATGTTATGTAGGCCAGTCGTACATGCAGTAGAAATCGCGATGTTTGGACCGCGTAGGCCACGCATGATAGACATGTGACCAGCAATCATATTCACGATCGTCGACGGTACGAAGAACGGGCTGATCTTACGAGGGCCTTTTTCAGTTAGAGCTTGGTGACCGGCTTCGATCAAACCAAGACCACCAATACCAGAACCGATAGCAACACCCACACGTGGAGCGTTTTCTTCAGTAATAGTTAGGGCTGAATCATCTAAAGCTTGAATACCTGCTGCGACGCCGTACTGGATGAACAAGTCCATCTTACGAGCATCTTTTTTAGTCATATACTCTTCGCAGTTAAAGTCTTTAACTAGACCTGCAAAACGAGTTGAGAAATTGGTTGCATCAAAATGATCGATATTAACGATACCACTTTGACCAGCTAGCAGGGCTTTCCAAGAAGATTCTACAGTGTTGCCTACCGGTGACAACATACCCATGCCAGTGACAACTACACGACGCTTGGACACGATTTTACACTCCGGGGATTGAGGTGATTTAAGATGAGGATAGATGAGTTAGATAAAACACAGGCGGTCGAGGTGACCGCCTGGGAGAGATTATTACTGAGCGCTAGTTACGTAATCGATAGCTGCTTGAACAGTAGTAATTTTCTCAGCTTCTTCATCTGGGATTTCAGTGTCAAATTCTTCTTCTAGAGCCATTACTAGCTCTACTGTGTCTAGAGAATCTGCACCTAGGTCATCAACGAAAGAAGCTTCGTTTTTAACTTCAGCTTCGTCTACACCTAGCTGTTCAACAATGATTTTCTTTACGCGTTCTTCGAGGTTGCTCATTTTTTCTTTTCCTTTACAGAGTTCGCTTTATGCGATGTTTTCCGTAGTTTATTCAATCTATTGAAAGTTGCAAGGTCAACTTTTCTGGTCAAACCACAATTTTCACGATTTTAACCGAAATTACGTATGATCTTGACTTAAATCATGCACAAATGTTGCACATAATTTACACCATGTACATACCGCCATTGACGTGAAGTGTTTCACCTGTGATATAAGCTGCCGCAGGTGACGCCAAAAATACCACAGCTTCAGCGATTTCGCGAGGGTCACCTAGTCGACCTGCTGGTACATTCGCCAAAGTTGCTGCACGTTGGTCATCATTTAGCGCTTTAGTCATGTCAGTTTCGATGAAACCAGGAGCTACAGTGTTCACTGTAACGCCACGAGACGCAACTTCACGAGCCATTGATTTAGTAAAACCAATTACGCCTGCTTTTGCAGCTGCGTAGTTAGCTTGACCAGCGTTACCCATTGTACCTACTACAGAACCAACGTTTACTATACGACCTTGACGCTTCTTCATCATGCCACGCAATACAGCTTTAGACATGCGGAAGATAGGCGTTAGGTTAGTATCGATGATGTCATTCCATTCGTCGTCTTTCATACGCATCAGTAGGTTATCACGAGTGATACCTGCGTTGTTAACTAGAATGTCAATCGCACCGAATTCATCGTTGATGGTTTTCAGTGTAGCAGCAATTGAGTCAGTATCCGTTACATTAAGAGCAAGACCTTTACCGTTCTCACCAAGGTACTCGCTGATTGCAGCTGCGCCGCCTTCAGATGTCGCAGTACCGATAACTTTAGCACCACGCTCAACTAAAAGTTCAGCGATTGCACGACCGATGCCACGGCTTGCGCCTGTAACTAGTGCAACTTTGCCTTCTAAATTCATCATAACTTCTCTATTAAGTGGTTATTTACTTAGCAGCTTCTAGTGATGCAGTGTCGTTAACTGCAGCAGCTGTCATAGTTTTTACGATTCGTTTTGTTAGGCCAGTAAGAACTTTACCTGGACCTAATTCTAGTAGTTTCTCTACGCCTTGTTCGTTCATTGCCTGTACACCTTCAGTCCAACGAACTGGGCTGTATAGCTGACGAACAAGTGCATTTTTGATTTTCGCAGGGTCTGTCTCAGCAATAACATCAACGTTATTGATAACAGGCAGTGCTGGCGTATTGAACTCTAGCGCTTCTAGAGCAACCGCTAGTTTGTCTGCTGCCGGCTTCATCAGTGCACAGTGAGACGGCACAGAAACAGGTAGCGGAAGTGCACGCTTAGCGCCCGCTTCTTTACAAAGTGCACCAGCACGCTCTACTGCAGCTTTGTTACCCGCGATAACAACTTGGCCAGGAGAGTTAAAGTTAACTGGAGACACAACTTCGTCTTGCGCAGCTTCTTCACACGCTTTAGCAATCGCTTCATCGTCTAGACCGATGATTGCGTACATTGCACCAACACCTGCAGGAACCGCTTCTTGCATCAGTTGACCACGTAGTTCAACCAGCTTGATCGCTTCTTTAAAGTCGATAACGCCGGCACATACAAGAGCAGAATATTCACCTAGGCTGTGACCTGCTAGATTTACAGGTTGCTCTAGGCCAAGCTCTTGCCATACACGCCAAATTGCAACAGACGCTGTTAATAGAGCCGGTTGAGTGCGAAAAGTTTCATTTAGATTTTCTACAGGACCATCTTGAACCAATGCCCATAGATCGTAACCAAGTGCTTCTGAAGCTTCAGCAAATGTCTTTTTAACAACATCATACTGTTCGCCTAGGTCAGCAAGCATACCGATAGCTTGAGAGCCTTGGCCTGGGAATACGATAGCAAATTTGCTCATTGTAATTTTCCTTTAAGCAAAGCAAAAAATTGAATAAGGCACATAAGTTATGTGCCTTGTTTGTTGATTATCGCTTAGGGTTAGAATTTAACTAACGCAGAACCCCAAGTGAAGCCGCCGCCAAATGCTTCAAGTAGAAGCGTTTGACCACGTTTAATTCGCCCGTCGCGAACAGCCTCATCTAGGGCCGTTGGTACGGTAGCTGCTGACGTGTTGCCGTGCTTATCAAGAGTAATCACTACTTGATCAAGCGACATCGTCAGCTTTTTAGCGGTTGCCGAGATAATACGGTAGTTCGCTTGGTGTGGAACTAACCAATCAAGCTCTGACTTATCCATATTGTTCGCCGCTAAGGTGTCTTTAACTAGCTTAGAAAGCTGAGTTACCGCCACTTTAAATACTTCGTTGCCCGCCATGTGCAGCCATTTGTCTGCATCACCGCCGCGCTCTGGTACTTCTAGGCTTAGAAGCTCACCGTATTTACCATCAGAGTAAATATGAGTAGACAAAATACCTGGCTCTTCGCTTGCGCCTACAACCACCGCGCCTGCTGCATCACCAAATAGGATGATAGTAGAGCGGTCAGTCGGATCACAGGTTTTTGACAGTGCATCAGCACCAATTACCAAAACGTTCTTACACATGCCAGTCTTGATGTGTTGATCAGCAACAGACAGTGCGTAGACAAAACCAGAACACGCTGCAGCCAAATCAAACGCAGGGCAGCCTTTGATACCAAGCTTGCCTTGTACCTGACATGCCGAAGACGGGAATGTGTGGCTACTGCTGGTTGTCGCAACGATGATTAAATCAATCTCTTCTTTGTCGATACCTGCCATTTCAATGGCATTTTCAGCAGCGTAAAACGCCATATCAGCAACGGTTTCGTTTTCCGCTGAAATACGACGCTCTTTAATACCCGTTCTAGCAACGATCCACTCATCGCTAGTCTCTACCATTTTCTCTAAGTCTGCGTTAGTACGCACCTGAGATGGCAAGTAGCTGCCAGTACCTAAAATTTTGCTATACATGAAGACTAATAATGCCTCTCGAGTAAAACCGCTTCCAAACGATCGCTAATGCGGCTGGGGACTTGTCGTTTGACCTCGTGTACTGCTTCACCAATCGCGTTGACGACTGCAGACACATCAGCACTTCCATGACTTTTAATGACAATGCCGCGCAATCCTAACAAACTTGCGCCGTTATACTGGTCGGGGTTCAAGGTTTTTAATTCAGTAAATAGCTCAGAAAACAGCATTCTGGCTATCCAACCCTTTATTGTTGAAGCCATCATGCGCGTTTTTAGCTTATCAATAAAGAGCTGAGCCGTACCTTCGCACGTTTTTAAGCAGACATTGCCCACAAAACCATCACATACGACGACATCAGCAGCATCTTGAAGTAATTGATTACCTTCAATATAGCCTATGAAGTTCACAGACTGAGTATTAGACAACATTTCAGCGCATCGTTTTACAAGGTCATTGCCTTTAATTTCTTCTGCACCGATATTCAAGATAGCGACACGTGGTGCGCGACCTAAATGTTGTTCTGCTAATGCACTGCCCATGACAGCAAACTGAAACAGTGAATCTGCGTCACTAGAAACGTTCGCCCCTAAATCAAGCATCCATGTGCGATTTCCGGATGCAGTAGGCAAAGCTGAAACCAATGCAGGCCTATCAATACCGGGAAGAAGCTTGAGTCTGAAACGGGATAAAGCCATCAATGCGCCAGTGTTACCACCACTCACACAAGCATCAGCCTGTGATTCGGCGACCAGATCAATCGCAGCACGCATGGAGCTACCCTGACTGTTACGCAAGGCTAGTGAAGGTTTTTCAGAATTGGAAATGACTCGATCACAATGCTGGATACTCAAACGAGAATCAGGCATTCGACCTAATGAAGATAATTGAGATGTGATCGCGTTTCGATCACCTATTAGAATGACTTTTAGCTCTGGGAAATACGACAGTGCCTGCACGGCGGCAGGCACTGTTACACGAGGACCGAAGTCCCCGCCCATTGCATCAAGCGCAACGGTTAGATTTTGCAAAGGTCAACCTTACTTGTTGATAACCTTTTTGCCGCGGTAGAAACCTTCGGCAGTCACGTTGTGACGTAGGTGAGTTTCACCTGAAGTTGCGTCCACAGAAAGTGCAGCTGTAGTTAGCGCATCGTGTGAACGACGCATGCCACGCATTGAACGTGATTTCTTGCTCTTTTGTACGGCCATTGACCCTACTCCTATGTAAATTCTTAAAGAAGCAATTACTTCTTTAAGCTTTTTAAAACATCAAATGGATTCGGCTTTTTGTCTTCCTCAATTTCTTCAGGAAGTTCACCAAACACCAAGTTATTTGAGTTAACGCTACATTTCGCATCGTCGTGCATTGCTATTTGTGGCAATCCAAGGATGAACTCGTCTTCAACTAATTGAATCAGGTCTAACTCACCGTACTCGTTCAGATCTACCAAATCGTACTCTTCCGGTGCTTCCTCTTCACTTTTCTCACTGTAAACAGGAGTATAAGTAAATTGGACATCGCACTCATGTGCGAAAACCTCATTACAACGTTGACACTCTAAATCGACTTCGACGTTAGCTTTACCAGAGATAACGACTAATCGTTGTTCATCAAGCCCAAATGACATTGAGACTTGCGCGTCACGTTTTACGCCTTCAGTTGCTTCAGTTAAACGCTTCAAAAGACTGACCTGGATGATACCATCCATATCGAGTCGTTTTTGAGCGGTTCTTGCCGGATCAACTGTACGCGGTATTTTTTCCTTTTGCATAGGGCGCGAATCTTATCTTCCAAATCGTGTTTAGTCAAAGGAAATGGCAAAAAAAATGTACTTTCCTGCCTTTCCTATTCAGAGCATTATGAATAGCAGGACAAGTTACGTTATCCTGAGATAAATGCTTCCTTGAATTGTAAATTAAAATGAGAAATTACCAACTAGTTTTAGCCTCTACATCACCATTTAGGCAAGAGATCCTCAAAAAACTACAGTTAAGCTTCATTACAGCCAAGCCAGACTGCGATGAAACGCCGCTTCCAGAAGAGACACCACAACAGTTAGTGATGCGTCTTGCTGAGACCAAAGCTAAGTCTTGTGTTGTGGAGCAACCTAGCTTAGTCATTGGTTCTGATCAGGTTTGCGTAATTGATGGAGAGATCATTGGTAAGCCTCACACTCGAGAAAAAGCGATCGAGCAATTATCTCGTCAAAGCGGCAAGAGCATTACTTTTTATACTGGGCTTTCGGTTTGGAACAACGAAACCAATGAAGCTGACACGCGTCTCGACACCTTTGTAGTGCATTTCCGCGATTTAACTAAGCAACAGGTCATTAGTTATGTTGAGAAAGAGCAGCCTTATTACTGCGCAGGTAGCTTTATGTGTGAAGGGTTAGGCATCGCGTTGTTTAAACAGATGGAAGGGAAAGACCCAAATACTTTGATCGGCTTACCGCTGATCGATCTAGTCGATATGTTAGAAGCGCAAGGAATGGGTGTACTATAACGGATACGCTCTCTTTGTTAGAGATCCCTACTCCTTCCTTCGTCAGTCTAGGGAATGGCGGAACACGCAATTTTATCTAACCAACTAATGATATAGAGCGTGATTTTAAAAAGTCGTCATCCTCAAGAGCGAGGAACGAGCGACTTGGGGATCTTCTACAACAGATGAAAACAAAAAAGGTTGACGATATTCGTCAACCTTTCTCATTTATGGATACTGAAGAACAAATTTAGAGGCACTCTATACCTTCGTATCTCGTATCTTCTTAAAGCTTACGTAAACCAGTTAGGGCTTTCTCTAGCCTTCTTTCCATTGGCGCCGAGATATCCATCTTCTCTTCACTACCTGGGTGTGTGAACTTGATGTTTGCTGCATGTAGGAACAGACGATCAAGACCAACCTTACCCGTGTAAGCGTCAAAACGACGATCACCGTAGCGATCATCCCAAGCAATTGGGTGACCAGTATACTGAGCGTGCACACGAATTTGGTGTGTTCGGCCTGTAATTGGGCTTGCTTGAATCAACGTCGCCTCTTGGAATTTTTCTAAAACCTTAAAACGGGTTTCAGAAGCTTTACCATTCGGGTTAACTCGAACAATGCTGTTCACTTCATTTTTCAACAAAGGTGCGTTGACGACTTTGCAGCTGTTCTTCCATTCGCCCATAACTAAAGCGAAGTAGTATTTTTGAACCGTTTTTTCACGGAACTGTGCTTGAAGGTGTCTTAGCGCCGAGCGCTTCTTAGCAACAAGCAAAATGCCAGACGTATCTCTATCGATACGGTGCACTAATTCAAGAAAACGAGCATCAGGGCGAAGAGCACGTAATGCTTCAATCGCGCCAAATTTTAATCCGCTACCACCATGAACAGCAGTGCCAGACGGTTTGTTAAGAATTAGCATGTGATCATCTTCATAAATGATGCACTGTTCTAATTCTGAAACCTTGTTGAGTTTCGTGCTCGGCACGTTCTCTTCTGTTTTCTCTTCAATAGTAACCGGAGGGATACGAACTAAATCGCCAGCTTTTAGTTTGTACTCAGCCTTAATGCGTTTTTTATTTACGCGGACTTCGCCTTTACGCACGATTCGGTAAATCATGCTTTTCGGGATGTTTTTTAATTGGTTGCGTAAGAAGTTATCAATACGCTGACCAGCCATATCTTCGTCAATGTCGACAAATTGGACTTGGGTTCTAATTTCGCTCATTGCGCTATTGTATCACTGTCACTTTTGATAATTGAGATTTTCTTAGCCCTATTCCGAACTTATTTATCCCTAATCCTTACCGATCTATCCCAAAATGGTCGCCGAAGTTCTATATTTCTTTGATTCTTCGAACAAAAAAGCACCAAGATTCCTGCAAATTAAAATATCAATTGATAAATTATTTATAGACAGTGAGTTAGAGCTATCAAAACCCAAACAAAAACTGTTTTTTTTACAGCATTCCGACAAAGCAGATTGCTGTGTTTACCGACCGCTGCTATAGTTCACAGCTGCTATCAGTGGTTTGACTATTATTTAAACAGCTAACCATTCATAAGCAAGTAAATGAGTAGATAACTCAGATTAGACAGTGCTGCAATCGGCGTAAGACACGGTCAACTGAGTTCCTTATCGCTCTACTCACGTACACTCATGTTGAGTATTCACCGCCACATCGCGGATCATAGGCTAACTCCCTATGATGACTGACGTGCCCCAGAGCATCCCTCTCCAGCCGGGAGGCTGCACCGATAAAGCCATGGGATCTGGCACCATGAGAAACGAAATAAAGCGATAAGAACAATGATGAAAATAAGAAAAGACAATGAGAACTTCTAAATGAAAAGAATGTTAATTAACGCAACTCAAAAAGAAGAGTTGCGTGTCGCTTTGGTTGATGGCCAACGACTGTTCGATCTAGATATCGAAAGTCCAGGTCACGAGTCAAAGAAAGCGAATATCTACAAAGGACGTATTACCCGTATTGAACCAAGCCTAGAAGCGGCATTCGTTGATTACGGCGCAGAACGTCACGGTTTCCTCCCTCTTAAAGAAATTGCCCGCGAATACTTCCCTGAAGGTTATACATACCAAGGCCGTCCTAGCATTAAAGAAGTGCTAAAAGAAGGCCAAGAAGTAATCGTACAAGTAGAGAAAGAAGAACGTGGTAGCAAAGGTGCTGCACT
Source organism: Vibrio sp. 10N.222.55.C6 (assembly GCF_041473395.1). Taxonomy (NCBI): domain Bacteria; kingdom Pseudomonadati; phylum Pseudomonadota; class Gammaproteobacteria; order Vibrionales; family Vibrionaceae; genus Vibrio; species Vibrio sp. 10N.222.55.C6. Next base: position 171,942 of record NZ_JBFRSD010000002.1, on the reverse strand, counting down.
GACAACTTTCATCTCTTTGGCTGGTAGTTACTTAGTTCTTATGCCTAATAACCCTCGTGCTGGCGGTATTTCTCGTCGTATCGAAGGTGATGAACGCACTCAACTGAAAGCAGCATTAAGCACTCTTGAGCTTCCTCAAGGTATGGGCTTAATCGTGCGTACAGCGGGTGTTGGCAAAAGCGCAGAAGAGCTAGAGTGGGACCTGAATGTTCTATTGAACCATTGGGGCGCTATCAAGCAAGCTTCTGATTCAAATGCAGCTCCTTTCCTAATTCACCAAGAGAGTAACGTTATTGTTCGCGCAATTCGTGACTACCTACGTCGTGATATTGGCGAGATTCTAATCGACAGCAATACTATTTTTGAACGTGCTCAAGCGCACATTCAATTAATACGCCCAGATTTCATGAATCGCGTTAAGAAATACGATGGTGAAGTGCCACTATTCAGCCATTACCAGATTGAAAGCCAGATCGAATCTGCTTTCCAACGTGAAGTTCGTCTTCCATCTGGTGGTTCTATCGTAATCGACCCAACAGAAGCACTGACTTCTATCGATATCAACTCTGCTCGTGCAACAAAGGGCGGCGATATTGAAGAAACAGCACTTAACACTAACCTAGAAGCTGCCGATGAAATTGCACGTCAATTACGTCTACGTGACCTAGGTGGTCTTGTTGTAATCGACTTTATCGATATGACCCCGGTTCGCCACCAACGCGAAGTAGAAAGCCGTCTACGTGATGCCGTTCGTTTAGATCGCGCACGTGTTCAGATTGGTCGTATTTCTCGCTTTGGTCTTCTAGAGATGTCTCGTCAACGTTTGAGCCCATCACTAGCAGAAGCAAGCCACCACATTTGTCCTCGTTGTACAGGTACTGGTGTTGTTCGTGATAACGAATCTCTAGCACTTTCTGTTCTACGTTTGATTGAAGAAGAAGCTCTAAAAGACAACACAGCACAAGTACTTGCTGTTGTGCCTGTTCCAATCGCTTCTTACCTTCTGAACGAAAAACGTCGCTCAGTAAACCACATCGAGAAGAACCAAGAAGTTAAGATCACTGTTGTTCCTAACTCAGACATGGAAACGCCGCATTTTGAGGTTATCCGTGTTCGTGAAGGTGAAGAGTTCGATCTACTATCTTACTTGCTGCCTAACAAGCTAGAAGCTCTAAAAGAAGCGGAAAGCAAAGAGCCTGCTGAACAGACTATTCGTCCTAAGAAGATCGAAGAACCTGCTCTGAAAGGCTTCGCAGCTCCTGCTCAATCAGCACCAACTCCTGCTCCAGCACCTAAAGCTGTAGAAGAGAAGAAAGCTGAACCAGCAGCGACTCAAGAACCAGGCCTAATTGGTCGTTTCTTCAAAGCTATCGGTAGCTTCTTATTTGGCTCTTCAACTCAAGAAGAGAAAAAAGAAGAAGAGAAGAAAGAAGAAGAAAAACCTAAAAACAATCGTAACAACGGCAACCGTCAACGCCGTGATCGTAACGATAACCGTCGTCGTAACCAACGTGGTGAGCGTGGCGAACAGCGTAACGACCGTGGTGAACGTGGTGACAATCGTAACGAAAACCGTGACAACAAACGCCGCCGTAAGCCAGCTCGTGATGAGAAGCCTGAAGAGCAAAAAGAAGCAGCTCCACAGCAAACTCGTCAGCCTCGCAAGCCTAAGCAAGACCGTCGCAACAAGCCACGTGATGAGCAGAAGCAACGCGAAGAGCAAGCACCATCTAAATTAGCAGAAGAAGGTCTACAGCTAGCAGCAGAAGCACAAGCTGGTAAACCGGAAGCGCCTAAGGCTAAACCTGAAGCAAAAGCAGCTAAGATTAAAGAGCGTCGTCAGCGTCGTAAACTGAACAAGCAAGTTCGTGTTAAAGACCAACAAGCTCAAGCTGAAGATAACGCTTCAAAAGAGCAGGTTGCTGCTAAAGAACTATCTGTTTCAAAAGAACAGTCAGTAGCTCAAGAGCAAAAAGTTGCGGAACAAGTAGAAGCAACTCAAGCGAATGCAGAGCAAACTGAACAGGAAGAGCCGAAACAACGTCGTAACCGTCGTTCTCCACGTCACCTACGTGCAAGTGGTCAACGTCGTCGTCGCGGTCGTGATCGTCGCCCTAACCCATTCCGCCTACGTAAAGGTGGTGTAGCTTCTCCAGAGATGGCTATGGGTAAAGTGATGCCTCGCTTCATTCCAAAACCTCACCACAAGCAGGCAAAGCCTGAAGTGGCTGAAGTTCAAGTAGCAGCTGAAGCTCAAACATCTGTTCAAGAGCAGAATGTTGCTCTAGAGACGGCACCACAAAGCAACGTATCAATGACTGGCGGCTTCGCATGTCCAGAGCTTGCAATGGGTAAAGTTATCATCCGTCGTGAAGATGCTGCTGTTGAAGCTCAAGTAGCTGAGACTCCTGCTGTAGTTGAAGCTCCTGCAGTCGTTGAAGAAGCACCAGTGGTTGTTGAAACCGCGAAAGTTGAAGCTCCAGTGATTGCAGAAGCGACGAAAGTTGAAGCGCCTGTTGTAGCAGAAGCTGTGCAAGCAGAAGCAACACCAGTTGTTGAAGCTGAAGCGCCTAAAGCTGAAAGTGCAAAAGTTGAAGAAGCACCTGTTGTTAAAGCAGAAGCTCCTAAAGCGGCACCAAAGGCAGCTGTTGCTAAGAAGCAAGCCGGTTCACCAATGACTAAAGCTCCTGGTCCTCAAGAGATCAAAGAGATTGAAGTGATTGCAGCTCCGTTCCGCACTGAACGTTTTGTATCGAAAGGTGCAGGCAGTCAGGCAGCGTCGAACAAAGCTGGCGCGGCGATGACTAAGCCAAACTACTAGTGATTACTGATAGGTAATCGCGAGTAAATAGAATCAAAGGCTGCTTATTAAAGCAGCCTTTTTCATATCTACTAATCGAATAAAAATTAACAGATATATTACTCAAAGTTAGGTTCAACCTTGAACTTAATCACATTTTTGGGTAGCATTCGCGCACTTATCTTTTCGACACTTCGCTATTGCCGCTCTTTTCCATCACTGTTTGGCTACGCAATACACCCGTGTCGGTAAATCCATCTTAAGCATAGCTGAGCAAACATGTTCGAATTCCCACAATTTTCAAAGCACTCTGTAAAGAATGACGTGCTTTCAGGTCTTACAGTAGCCCTGGCTCTGGTACCTGAAGCTGTAGCATTCGCCTTTGTTGCTGGCGTTGACCCAATGGTTGGTCTTTATGCAGCATTCATCGTAGGTTTAATCACTTCTGTCTTTGGCGGCCGTCCAGGTATGATTTCTGGCGCAACCGGCGCAATGGCCGTTGTAATGGTGAGCCTAGTGGCAACCCATGGTGTTCAATACCTATTCGCAGCCGTTATGCTGGCTGGCCTTCTGCAAATTGCAGCAGGTGTATTTAAACTAGGTAAATTTATCCGTATCGTTCCACACCCAGTAATGATTGGTTTCGTGAACGGTTTGGCCATTGTTATCTTCCTAGCTCAGCTTGGTCAGTTTAAAGCGCCAGACGTAACAGGTGCATTAACTTGGCTACCAAGCGGTCAAATGACACTCATGCTGGGTTTAGTAGCCCTTACAATGGCTATCATCCACTTCCTACCTAAGCTAACAACAGCGGTACCATCTTCACTGGTTGCTATTGTTACAGTAACGGCTTTGGTTGTCGGTCTTGACCTTGAAACTCGAACTGTTGTCGACTTCCTACGTACAATGTCTGGTGACGAAGCTGCTACGCTAGCAGGCTCTCTTCCAACATTCTCAATTCCTGCTGTTCCGTTTTCTTTAGATACACTACAGATCATCCTACCGTACGCAATTATCCTTGCGGCTATCGGCCTGATTGAATCTCTGCTGACACTGACAGTACTAGACGAAATGACAAACACTCGTGGTCAATCTAACCGTGAATGTGTTGGTCAAGGTATGGCTAACGTAACGTGTTCTGTATTCGGTGCGATGGGTGGTTGTGCGATGATCGGTCAATCGATGATCAACGTAAACTCAGGTGGTCGTGGTCGTCTTTCAGGTATCGTCGCCGCAGTTGCACTACTGATGTTCATCCTGTTCGGTTCTGCACTGATTGAAATGATTCCTCTAGCAGCACTTGTGGGCGTAATGTTCATGGTTGTTATCGGCACATTTGAATGGGCAACCTTCAAGCTTGCGCGTCGCGTTCCTAAACAAGACTTCTTCGTTATCGTTCTTGTTACCGTAGTAACAGTACTGACTGATCTTGCTGTGGCAGTAGGTGTTGGTGTTGTCGCTTCTGCGCTAATGTTTGCTTGGCAACATGCTAAACACATCTACGCAGATACATCAGTAAACGCTGAAGGCTCAAAAGAGTACAAAGTTAACGGCCCAATCTTCTTTGGTTCAACGGCTAACTTCCTAGAGTTGTTTGACGCATACAACGATCCACAAGATGTAATCGTTGATTTCGCAAACTCACGCGTGACTGACCACTCTGCAATTGAAGCGATCGACACGATTGCTGACCGTTACGCGGCGCTAGGTAAAACACTTCACCTTCGCCACCTAAGCCAAGACTGTGTTGCTATGCTGCACAAAGCAGGTAGCTTAGTTGAAGCGAACGTTGCAGAAGACCCAATCTACAAAGTAATGTCTAAGTAATCTTAGCTGTAGCTTTAAGTTAGATTTAGAGAGGCCGACATTCAATGTCGGCCTTTTTTATACCTATCGGTCAGCCCTTACGCTGATAACAAAACGACGTACATTGTTCCTACACTACATCGAACGCAGTATCGCTTCGCTAGACTCTTCGATTAAATCCAACACCAATTCAAAACCATTTCCCTCACCATAATACGGATCGGGGATCTCTTGATATTGTGACTCTCCAAAGCTCAAAAATAATGCGAGCTTGTATTGGAGGTGAACTGGGCATTGGCTCATTAAGTCGTCTAAATTCGCCCTATCGGCCGCGAGTATCAGGTCAAATTCTTCGAAGTCATTATCTACCACTTTACGAGAAGTAATCCCCTTAAAGCTGTAGCCTCGCTTCTCTCCTGCAGATTTGGATCGCGAGTCTGGCGGGTTGCCTTGATGAAAACCAATCGTCCCCGCAGAGTCGACCACAACATCAATATCCAGCTGTTGCGCTTTCTTCCTTAGCACCGCTTCACCTGTTGGCGAGCGGCAAATATTCCCCATACAAACTACGAGTATCTTTTTCATCCCTAATCACCTGTTCTTCCGATGGTTTTTGCTATCGTTAAGTTAGGCTATGATAGACGCAATCACAACTTAAAAGGATTTGTTATGTCGACTGAAGACAACAAAGAACAACGCCACAAAGCAAGACAACAGAAAGTAAAAGAACAAGTCGATGCACGTGTCGCTGCAGCACAAGAAGTAAAAGGCCTATTGCTGGTCATCACGGGTAACGGTAAAGGTAAATCAACATCCGGTTTTGGTACGATTACACGTGCAGTTGGTCATGGTAAGAAATGCGCCGTTGCTCAGTTTGTTAAAGGTACCTGGGATAACGGCGAAAAAAACGTTCTGCAAAAGCTTGATGTCGAGTTCCAAGTCATGGGCACAGGCTTTACTTGGGAAACTCAGAACAAAGCGCAAGATATTGAAGCTGCGCAGCGTGTATGGAAAGAGTGCCAACGCATGCTGGCTGATGAGTCGATCGATGTGATTCTGTTTGATGAACTGACTTACATGGTTAGCTACGGTTACATCGAACTCGATGAAGTGGTTGAGGCGTTGAATAACCGCCCGAAGATGCAGTCTGTCATCATTACAGGTCGTGGCGCGCACCGTACTCTTACTGAGATAGCAGATACAGTATCTGAAGTTCGCAATGTGAAACACGCTTTTGAATCTGGTGTTAAAGCGCTACAAGGCGTTGACTGGTAATCACCTTCAACCAGAGATCCCCGACTCGGTCATTCTTCCCTCTCGAGGATGACGACCACTAGGCCGTTACGCTCTTGAACAAAGGACGACGGCCTATCGTCATTCCCTAGAGCGAGGGACGAGTGTCATAGGGAATCTCTCTTGAGTATTATCGAGCCAAAAATAAAAAGCGCCATTCCTACAACAGGAGTGGCGCTTTGTTCATTTTTAAATGAGATGAAGACTAGTTAAACAAACCTTTTAGTAGACCGTTTACTGCGTCTCTTGTTTTCTCATCTTTGATCTTGTCACCGTACTTTTCGTCTAACTTTTCTAAACCACGATCAATTTCTTTCTGTGCTTTCTGTTTCAATACATCATCAAAAACAAGTGCAAATTTCGGGGCTGCCCACTGACCTGTTACCTTAATTGGGATAGTCACATCTTTCAGGTCGTCGATGCTCTTACCGCCCTGACCTTCAAGTGAACCCACAATTGATGTACGCACAAGGAAGTCGACCGTTTCATTGATGAAGTTTGCTTTACCTTGACCTGTCACACGTAACAGTGGCGACTGTGCTGATAAGTCGTTAGTTGAAACCCAACCTTTATCCACTTTCAGCGTCGCTTTCATTGCACTGAAGTCCGTTTTTTGAGCTTCATTTGTGCTTTCAACTTTCTCGCCCTTGATCTTAGCGTAGTTTTCTCGAATCAGTTGAGCTACGTTGATGCCGTTAACTGCACCATCTTCAAAGTTAATCGCGATAGTACCGACTAGGTTTTTCTTGATACCCGTCGGAGTTAGACTCTTACCTTTCACGTTGACATCAATATTACCGGTACCTTCCAGCATATCGTTATCTGCAACATCAACCAGTAACGGTTGTACTTTCACGCCTTTGATTTTCTTCTTAGCCGTGTAAGTCGCTGGTGTTTTACGAGCGTCTAACTTTGCAGTAGCAGAAATAGAACCTTGGTAAAGATTCGAGGTGAATGAGGTTAGCTCTGCGATACCACGGTTAACCGAAAATGCGGTTTTAACATTCTGCATCTTCGCGTTATTCGCCTTGAACTTATCAATCGTGATGTCACCTTTCACGTCTAACGTTTTCAGAGCCGACAGATCAGGTTCCACTTCTTTAGCTGGATCTGAACTACCAGAACTTGACGTTGAACCACCAGCAGAACCAGAAGGCGCTGTGCTCGCTGTTTCTGTTGTATTGCCTAAGCCTAAGAATTCATCTAAATCAATATTCGGGCTATGAAGAGAGAAACGAACCTTTGGTATTTCAGATAGGATTACGTCTGCTTTACCGTCTAATGCAATAGCGTTAGCTTGTAGCTTCTCTAACACAAAGCTCAGGTGGCTCTTGTTAAGATCGAAGCTTAAGTCAGACAGCATGTCGACTTTCATTGGAGACTGAGGAAGCGTGTCGCCTTTGAATGTTGAGTCTAACGTTAACTTGTTCAGCGTTACTTTTGAAATCGCGCTATCAACAGTAAGTTCACCGCCACCTTTAAGATCAAGGTCAAGGCCAGCTGCATTACCGATTACAGCGTAAGTCAGTTGGTTTACCTTATCGAACTCAAACGTATTCAAGCCAATTTTTGCTGACTCAATCGACGTCGCTGGATCATTGAACTTAGCGTTTAAGTCGATATTACGAAGTGCGTAACTTGCAAAGCCTTCAGCTAATTTGAATTCTGCACTGCCTTGTGCAGAGAACTTCTGTTGATTGTTCTCACCAGAAGCCGCAAATGTCGCGGTTGTCCATGTATCAACGGCAAACTCAGAAAGATTCAAAGACACATCGTATAGCTTAGTGAATGAACCCGCTTGCTTGTCGTCCATTTCAAACAATGCGTTTGATACAGTTACGCCTGCAAGGTTGATCGTCCAACCCGATGCGTCTGTGGTAGTTTGCTCTTGAGGGGCAGGCGCTGATTCAGAACTTGTGCCTGCTGCAGGCTCAGATTCTTGAGGCGCTGACGCTTGCGTTAGTGCATCAATGTTCTTGCGACCATCTTTAAGCGTTTCTAAATAGAATTCTGCACCATCTAGAGTAATGTTGCCGATCTCTAGTTGGTTGCTAAATAGCGGAGTAACCGAAACGTCAACGCCAACGGTATCAACCTTAAATAGGTTAGGTTGCGTAAAACCTTCAGGGTTGCGTAATTCAGTTTGACCAAGTTCAAAGCCAATGGATGGGAAGAATTGCCAGCTGATATCACCCTCGATCACTAGCTCTAGGCCTGTGTGTTTTTGGGCTTGTTCGACAATTAATGGCTTAAATTGGTTGGGATTCACTAACAGCACTAGTGCCAGAATTGCTGCAACGACAACAAACACTGGTACAGCTATGAAAATGAGTAGTTTCTTCATCCGCATATTCCTTGCTTAGATTCCAAAAGAAAGTGGCACTATAAAAGTGCCACTGATTCGGTAAAAAATAAAGCTAAGTGAGTCACTTAGGCAAAATTTTATTCGATTAAGACTTCAACAACTTCGCAATGTGCGCTTTTAGCACATCAATCGCAATACGGTTTTTACCACCACGAGGAACGATGATGTCTGCATGTTGTTTTGAAGGCTCGATAAACTGCATGAACATTGGACGTACTGTTTCTTGGTATTGCTTAAGTACAGTGTCCATTGTACGACCACGCTCTTCTACATCACGCTTAACACGGCGTAATAGACAGATGTCTAATGGTGTATCCATAAACACACTTGCGTGCATTAGTTTACGAAGACGCGGGTCTGTTAGAAGCAGAATACCCTCTAAAATGATCACTTTCTTTGGAGTAAGTGTAGTCGTTTCAGAAGTACGTGTGTGCTCTGTGTAGCTGTATTCAGGAACTTCTACGGCGTTGCCACTCATTAGCTGCTGTAGATGTTCACATAAAAGATCATGATCTAGTGCATTTGGGTGATCGTAGTTAGTTTTAACACGCTCTTCCATACTCAAGTGGCTTTGGTCGCTGTAATAGCAATCTTCCGTGATAACACCAATTTGATGGTCGCCTACTTTTTCGCGCAATTCATTATAAATTGTACTAGCAATCAGACTTTTTCCTGAAGCTGAAGCGCCAGCGATACCTACGATGACACATTGATTATTATCAGACATTAATTTTGCACCCGATATGGTTTGGTGGTGGGAAGAGATAAACCGCCTGATTATAGGGGCTAAAGCACATAGATTCTAGTCGCCATTTTAGCTAATTGCAGTCAAATTGATGATATCAATGCATTTAATGAATGCAATCGTTTGCTTTCAAATAACTTGCCTACAACTATTTGCACAAGCCCAATGGATATTGACTTAAATCCACCGCTGTTTATCTAATCCAAACTATATTTAAACGACTTTGTGATTAACTTGCGCTATTCAACCATAGATTCGTTATTCAACCATAGAGAAGTTAATCGCTTCTGGTCTCGCCTTGCCGGTCCAGAACATCTTCGCAGCCACATTCTCTGCAAGCTCTAAGTAGTGACGTGTATGTTCACTATCTGGACGACGAATCACCGTCGGGCAACCTGCATCGATATCTTCTCGCACATCAATATGAAGAGGGATCTGTGCCAAAATATCGAGGTAAAACTCTTCTGACATAGCTTCGGCACCACCAACACCAAAGATATGCTCTTTCTCACCACAGTGACTACAAATATGATAGCTCATGTTTTCAACTAAGCCTGCGACTGGCACACTCACCTTATCAAACATCGCTACGCCTTTACGTGCATCCGCTAGCGCCAAATCTTGAGGAGTGGTCACCACTACAGCCCCGGTCACTGGGATCTGTTGCGATAACGTCAGCTGAATATCGCCCGTGCCCGGTGGCATATCAATAACTAGATAATCCAACTCTGGCCATACGGTTTCGTTAACAAGCTGACCTAAAGCCTTGGCCGCCATTGGACCGCGCCAAATCGCAGCGTCATCTTTCGACACAAGATAACCGATAGAGTGAGTGAAAATACCGTGCGCTTCGATTGGCATCATCCACTTGTTATTCTGGACTTCTGGTTTCGCATCTAATTGGCCAAGCATCATAGGTACAGAAGGACCATAGATATCCGCATCCAACAAACCCACTTTTGAACCAGACTTAGATAAAGCCAAAGCAAGGTTGACTGAAGTGGTCGATTTACCCACCCCACCCTTTGCAGATGTCACGGCGATGATGTTCTTCACCCCCTTCAATGGTGTCGCAACCGTGGTTTCTAACGCAGACGGCTTCACCTTCACTTCAAACTGAAAAGCGCTAACAAGCTGTTGTTCAATCTGAGAGTGAATCCACTGTTCCAATTCAACCGCAAGCTGATTAGCGGCAAAAGGTAAGGTGATAACAAATGATCCACGCGGATCAACCGATACAATATTTTGGTGTAGCGCCCACTCTGGGATGAGGATTGGTGACTCGAACTCATTCAACCATGAACAGAAATCTTGCTTAGAAGTAAAGTTACGCATTGGGACTCCTTTTTTTATTTATGCTATCACCCACGAGATGAAGACTGAACCCCTAAAAAACTAGGGGAATCCTTAGTCTGATACCTTGGCGTATCACACGTTATAAAGTAGTATTACCTCTCAAATTTATACCTATCAAAAAAGCGAATTATTAAGTATGGCAACTGATCCAAGACAACTTTTGGTAACTTGTGCGCTTCCGTACGCTAACGGCTCTATTCACCTTGGCCATATGCTTGAGCATATCCAAGCTGATATCTGGGTTCGATACCAGCGTCTACGTGGCAACACTGTAAACTTCATCTGTGCTGACGATGCTCACGGCACGCCAATTATGCTTAAAGCTCAACAGATGGGTATCACGCCAGAAGAGATGATCGCTGCTGTTAGTGAAGAGCACCAAAAAGACTTCGCTGGCTTTGATATCAGCTTTGATAACTACCACAGCACACACAGCGAAGAGAACCGTGAACTGGCTTCTCACATCTACTTAGAACTTAAAAAGAACGGCTTCATTTCTAGCCGCACTATTTCTCAGCTTTTCGACCCTGAGAAAGAGATGTTCCTACCAGACCGCTTCGTAAAAGGTACTTGCCCTAAGTGTAAGTCAGAAGACCAGTATGGTGATAACTGTGATAACTGTGGTGAGACATACAGCCCAACTGAGCTAATTAACCCTAAATCAGCGGTTTCTGGCGCAACTCCAGTAATGAAAGACTCTGAGCACTTCTTCTTCGACCTACCTCAGTTCGAAAGCATGCTTAAAGAGTGGACTCGTTCTGGCTCTCTACAGAATGAAACTGCAAACAAAATGCAGGAATGGTTTGAGTCTGGTCTGCAACAGTGGGATATCTCACGTGATGCACCTTACTTCGGCTTTGAAATCCCAGGCGAAAAAGACAAGTTCTTCTACGTATGGCTAGACGCACCTGTTGGCTACATGGCTTCTTTCAAGAACCTATGTGACAAACGTGACGATCTAAACTTCGATGAATACTGGAAGAAAGACAGCACAACTGAGCTTTACCACTTCATCGGTAAAGACATTGTTTACTTCCACAGCCTATTCTGGCCAGCAATGCTAGACGGCGCAGGTTTCCGTAAGCCAAACAACGTATTCGTACACGGCTACGTAACAGTGAACGGTGCGAAGATGTCTAAGTCGAAAGGCACATTCATCAAAGCAAGCACGTACCTAAACCACCTAGACCCTGAGTGTCTACGTTACTACTACGCTGCGAAACTAAACAGCCGCATCGATGACTTAGATCTTAACCTTGAAGACTTCACTCAACGTGTAAACGCTGACGTAGTAAACAAGATTGTTAACCTAGCTTCTCGTAACGCTGGCTTCATTACTAAGCGTTTTGAAGGCAAGCTAGCTGCTGAATTTGCAGAGCCTGAGCTATACAACGAATTCGTTGCTGCTGCTGAGCGTATCGGTGAGCTATACGAAACTCGTGAATTCAGCCGTGCTATCCGTGAAATCACTGCACTAGCGGATAAAGCTAACCAGTACATCGACGAAAAAGCACCTTGGGTTCTTGCAAAAGAAGAAGGCAAAGAAGCTGAGCTTCAACAAGTTTCTTCTGTAGGTATTAACCTATTCCGCGTACTGATGGCTTACCTGAAACCAGTGATGCCAGAGCTTGCAGCTCGCACTGAAGCTTTCCTAAACGAAGAGCTAACGTGGGAAGCGATTGCTACTCCGCTAACTGATCACGAGATCACTAAGTTCAAAGCGCTATTCAACCGCATTGACCCTAAGAAAGTGGAAGCAATGGTTGAGTCTTCTAAAGAAGATGCAGCCGCTGAAGCAGCAGCGAAAGAAAAAGCAGAAGCTGAAAAAGAGCAAGCAAGCCAAACTGAGCTAGACAAAGAGCCAATCGCAGACGAGATTGAGTTCGATGCCTTTGCAGCAGTAGACATGCGTATCGCTCGTATCATCTCTTGTGAAGAAGTACCAAAAGCGAACAAACTACTGAAGTTCCAACTAGACATCGGTGGTGAGACTCGCCAAGTATTCTCTGGTATCAAATCAGCATACAAACCTGAAGAGCTAGAAGGCAAGCTAACTGTAATGGTAGCAAACCTAAAACCTCGTAAGATGAAGTTTGGTATGTCTGAAGGCATGATCCTAGCAGCGGGCCCTGGCGGCAGCGACCTATGGATCCTTGAGCCACACGAAGGTGCTCAACCTGGTATGCGTGTAATGTAATTCTGACTCCAGTCAGATAACAAGCACCCATCACTAAATCCCTAATGCATTTTTGACTTGAAAGAGTTAATCAGCATTGGGGATTTTTTATATCTACCGAAAATTAGCGTTCTCTGTTAGAGTCGCCGTCAACTATGCTATGTAGAGTAGAAATTGGTTCGTCGACAAAAATAGGCTAAACCAACACCTCTTTACTCTAAAACCCTTTTTAGGAATCCCCAGTGACTAACAACGAAATCTTGCGTCGTATTCAACACGCACTAAACCTTAAAAATGCACAAATCATCAAAGCTATCGAACAAGCTGATGTGACTGTTGCTCATGACCAAGTGATTAACTGGCTAAAAGATGACAACGACAAGTCATGCTCTAAGATGAAAGATAAAGAGTTAGCGGTATTCCTAAATGGTTTCATCAACCTTAAGCGTGGCAAAAAAGAAGGCGAGCAACCTAAACCTGAAGTTGCACTGACGAACAACATGATCTTCATGAAGCTTCGTATCGCATTAAACATGAAAGCAGAAGATGTTTTGGACGTACTAGAAGTGGTTGGCATTAGCTTGAGCAAGTACGAAATCGGCGCTTACTTCCGCAAGCCAGAAAACAAAAACTACAAAGTGTGTGAAGACCAACTACTTTGCGATTTTCTAAACGGTGTGCAATTTACCAACCGTCCAGACTCAGAAGAGTTTGCGGGTTAAGTTACTACTCCTAGATAAATTTTAAGTTGCTACACATAGATAAATTACTCGTCATAGGTAAGTAACTGACCCACTGATAATTTTCTAGTAACGACAGATAAATAAAAAGCGGCGAGATAATTGAATTATCTCGCCGCTTTTTCGTTTTCTTTACGTCACTGACTAAACAGGAACAACAATAGTAAACCTATGCCTTAGCTGTCGTCTTCAGTGAAGTTCGTCGGCAATGTCGTTTTCATTTCATTCCAAACTTGTGCACTTGCGATACCGTAGTTACGAATCACTAATGGCAAAGTTTCGCGCTCGCCACTTTCACAGATAATGAACAACTCTTTATAAAAGTCCATCGCTAAACGTCGTGCTTCTGGGTTAGAGAAGTAGTAGCTACCGATACGGTCATAAAGTTTACGCACACCGTTAAAGATCAGGCCGTAAATCTGGTTGCCTGAGTGGAATGCCAAACGTTGGAAAAGCATGTAATCATAGAAGTTGAAAGTCTTCGCGATTAAGATCGTCTGACGTTTCGCTTCATCTTTTTCTGAATCTTCTTTTACCGCTTGTTTGATCTTGTCAGCGTATGGCGACGATTCTAGGAACTCATCCCAAGTTGGTGCCGCAAGTAGCGCTTCACAAGATTCAATCACGTTACTGATAGTACGCTCTGAAGCTTCTTTGTTTGCTTTGAATGCATAACGCATAAAGATCGGGCTGATATTAGTACGAGCAGCAAGCAGGTCTTCTACCATTTTGCTTGCGTTATCAACGTCCAACGTCATTAGCGTATCAAGGATATGAAGACCTGAGGTTTCCATAAACTGGTTAACTTTAGTTGGTTTGCCATGTTGGATTGTCAACCAACCATCACGAGCAAGACGTTGTAGTACTTCACGAAGCGTAGTACGTGTAACACCAATCAGCTCAGAAAGCTCACGCTCTGCGGGCAAGATAGAACCTGGAGGGAAACGGCCATTCCAAATACTTTCAATGATATACTTCTCTGCAAATCCTGCCGGGCTCTTCGCCTTAATGACCATCTACACTTCAATCCAATTTAATTATTCTGTTCTAATTTACTCATCATACCACTAGTTCACACCTAGCGGAAACACCCTCAAAAATTTTACTCCCCCTAAACACCGTTAGAGTTATAACTCTAAAGTTCAGCACACGTTTGCACCTCAGATTTGTAAAGCAAGCGACTCTAAACCACCATTTAAACAAACCGTTAACACAACAATTTTTCTTTAAAATCAATGGGATTGGTCATATTTTTAAAGCTATTAATTTGCAATATTAAGTTGTAATAATCATATATAAGCCGTCGTTATTCTGTGATTTTCAATCATTTCGCTGAAATATTGATTCTAGTCGGTTTTTATCACATTTTAAGTGGTATGCTTGCGCTACTTTGATCGCGTTTCTCAACAAAAAAGAGGTATTTTTAGGGCTACAGGGCTTTTCCTGTTGACTAAATGTTATCTAAGAGTAAAGTTGCGCTCAAAAATAAGCAGTGCTTGAGTTTCTAAGGGAGTGACTTGGCAAGACCACAGAACATTACATGGAATGTAGTTTTTCTAAGTCACTGTTAGTCATAGTTTTTAACAATTTCTATAGCTCGATTCTCAAAATGTTGTATTGCTTGTCTATTCATAATCAACATAAAAGAGTATTAACATGCCGATGTCTCTCGGAAACGCTTTTATCAAGAACTTCCTTGGTAAAGCTCCTGATTGGTATAAACTTGCCATCATTTCCTTTTTAATCATCAACCCGTTTGTTTTCTTCCTAGTTGACCCATTTGTTGCGGGCTGGCTATTGGTGGTTGAGTTTATTTTCACTCTAGCTATGGCTCTCAAATGCTACCCACTTCAACCGGGTGGTCTATTAGCTATTCAAGCAGTCGCCATTGGCATGACCAAACCAGAAATGGTTTATCACGAGCTGCAAGCAAACCTTCCTGTATTACTCTTGCTCGTATTCATGGTTGCTGGCATTTACTTCATGAAAGAACTGCTTTTGTTCATTTTCACGAAGATCTTGCTTGGCATCCAATCTAAAATTTTACTCTCCGTTGCCTTCTGTGTTGCTGCCGCTTTCTTATCAGCATTCCTAGATGCACTAACAGTAATCGCCGTAGTTATTAGCGTTGCGGTCGGCTTCTACTCTATCTACCACAAGGTTGCATCAGGCAAGGGCACAACGTCTTCGCACGATCATACTCATGATGAAGAGATCTCAGAGCTAACTCGTGATGACCTAGAAAACTACCGTGCTTTCCTACGTTCACTGCTAATGCACGCTGGTGTGGGTACAGCACTGGGTGGTGTAATGACCATGGTAGGAGAACCACAAAACTTGGTAATTGCTAAGCAAGCAGGTTGGGAGTTCGGTGAATTTATCATCCGTATGCTGCCAGTAACACTACCTGTTTTCTTCTGCGGTATTTTAACTTGTGCACTTGTCGAGAAATTCAAAGTGTTTGGTTACGGTGCTCAACTACCAATGAATGTTCGCCAAATCTTAGTTGAGTTTGACAACAAAGAACGTGCAAACCGCACAAAGCAAGACGTAGCAAAACTATGGGTTCAGAGTGCAATCGCAGTTTGGCTGATTGTTGGCCTTGCGCTTCACGTCGCTGAAGTAGGTTTGATTGGCCTTTCAGTGATCATCTTGGCAACGGCATTTACTGGCGTTATCGAAGAGCACTCAATGGGTAAAGCCTTTGAAGAAGCACTGCCATTTACCGCACTTCTTGCCGTCTTTTTCGCGGTTGTTGCTGTAATCATCGACCAAGCTCTATTTAAGCCAGTAATCGATGCTGTACTTCACGTTGAAGATAAAGGCGCACAGCTCGCACTCTTCTATGTTGCCAACGGTATCTTGTCGATGGTTTCAGATAACGTATTCGTAGGTACGGTTTACATCAACGAAGTGAAAACTGCACTGGTTGAAGGCATTATCACTCGTGACCAGTTTGACCTACTTGCTGTTGCTATCAACACTGGTACTAACCTACCTTCTGTTGCTACACCAAATGGCCAAGCTGCATTCCTATTCCTATTAACATCAGCACTTGCTCCGTTAATTCGATTGTCTTACGGTCGCATGGTTATCATGGCGCTGCCATACACCATCGTATTGGCACTGGTTGGCCTAGCAGGCATTGTGTTCATCGTAGAGCCAATGACAGCATGGTTCTACGATGCTGGTTGGATCATTCAACGCACTGGTGAAGTCGTCGCTCCAGTTATCTCTGGTGGTCACTAAGCTAAACACTGTGTCGCAAACCACAATAACTATAACTAACTAATCAAAAATATTAGTTGATTAGGAAACTTATCCAAGATAAAAAGCTCTGAGTAATCAGGGCTTTTTTATTTTATAGACGGGATTAAATTCGTGAACTTTTTTGCAATGCTTAAAGACTTCTCTAAGGGACGTTTATCTTGGCTTTTACTGCTGGCTTTTATTGTCTTTTTTGAGGCATGCGCTCTCTTCTTCCAACACGTGATGATGCTTGGCCCTTGCGTAATGTGTATCTATGAGCGCGTTGCTATGCTCGCTATCGGTGTTGCCGCCATGATTGGTGCGATTGCCCCGAATAACCCAATATCACGCTGGTTAGGCCTTGCTAGCTGGGGATTTGGCGCATACAAAGGTTTGATGCTTGCTTTAGAGCACGTCGATTACCAGTTCAATCCGTCCCCTTTCGCAACCTGCGACTTATTCGTAACCTTCCCTAGCTGGG
Organism: Vibrio sp. 10N.222.55.C6; assembly: GCF_041473395.1. Lineage (NCBI taxonomy): Bacteria > Pseudomonadati > Pseudomonadota > Gammaproteobacteria > Vibrionales > Vibrionaceae > Vibrio > Vibrio sp. 10N.222.55.C6. The sequence continues at coordinate 154,931 of NZ_JBFRSD010000002.1, read as the reverse complement.
CGCCTTTAAACCAATGGGCTCCGTGGATGTTTGAGGCTTACGGCGATTGCAGCAAGGTTGTGTGGCAGTTCTTCGATCTTTCTATGCCTCAGTGGCTAGTAATTATCTTTGCAGGTAACTTGGTTGCTTTCGGTTTTGTGGTTATTTCTCAATTCGTTAAATCAAAGAATGACTAACAATTAACTCATCATGTCCAGAAACGAAAAAGTCGACCCAAAGGTCGACTTTTTTATTACTTAAACTTTTTATCACTTAAGAAAGTCTGTTACTCACTCAAGCTAAGTTGCTCAACAAGCCGTGACTAGCTGTTTTTACCGCAGCATTGTTTAAACTTCTTGCCGCTTTCACAAGGGCAAAGGTCGTTTCGACCAATGTCTTTAAACGGGTTCACGCTCTGGGACTTATTGCCCAACATAGCTTCATCCGCTGCCATTGCCACTTCTGAGATCATCAGATCGACTTGACCCACTAAATCGGCAAGCGATGGTGGGTTAGTAAGCCCTGCAGCGATCATTTGTTGTTGAGTTTGCTCTTCATCAATCGCAAGCATCAAGGTGGTTAAGAGCGCTTGCAACATGCGCAGAGTACCATCCGCGACTGTCACGCTCTGCCACTGCTCTTCCACTGTTGGCCAAACCATCATGAAGCCTTCAGAAAAATCAGCGAACTGTTCGTTAAAGTCACCTTCAGCCAGTACGTCTGTTAATAGGTATTCATTACGCTGAATCAGGTTGTGCTGGCGATTAATCTGTTCTGTCACCGTTTTTACCAGCTCTTTACCCGCTTCAGGCGCAACGATAACCAGCCACTCTTCTGGATCGAGTGGTTTGGTCGCTAAGTTAGAGGCAAGGATTGCACCTTCCATAAACTGCGGAGTAATGTCAGTGATTGATTCTGGTAGGCTTAATAATTGATATGTCATGAAAGCTCTGGATATTGGGCATTTTCGATATTATAACGCCATCCTCCCAAAGATGTCGCTATTAAGAAACGAAACCATCATTAAGACATGCACCACACTCATAGTGACAATTCTGTAAGCACACCGTACAATCACGCCTCGAATTTTTCGGTTCATTCAGTTTTGGTAAAGCAACATGCGCGTAATACTTGGCCCTATGGAGGGCGTTCTAGACCACCTAATGCGTGAAATTCTCACAGAGATTAATGATTACGATCTCTGTGTGACAGAGTTTGTGCGCGTCGTAGATCAACTTCTTCCCCCGCATGTGTTCCACCGTATTTGCCCTGAGCTACATCAAGGCTCTCAGACCATGGCTGGTGTGCCAATCCATCTCCAACTTCTAGGGCAACACCCAAATTGGATGGCCGAGAATGCTTTTCAAGCTGCTAGCTTAGGCGCGAAAGGGATCGATCTTAATTTTGGTTGCCCAGCAAAAGCGGTCAACAAAAGTAATGGTGGCGCTTCATTGCTAAAAGAGCCAGAGCTCATCTATCAAGTGGTGAACGCCTGTCGAGAAGCGGTACCGGCACACATTCCTGTGTCCGCAAAGATTCGATTAGGTTGGGAGCATCCGGAAGATTGCTTTGAAATCGTCGATGCCATCGAACAAGCCAAAGCTGACGAACTCACCGTGCATGCAAGAACCAAAGTTGGCGGCTATAAAGCCAGCGAAATCAAATGGGACTTCATCAATCAAATAAGAGAAAAAACATCTCTGCCGTTGATTGCTAATGGGGAGATCTGGAACTATCAAGATGGTCAAGATTGCATAGAAGCAACAGGCGTCGATTCATTAATGGTCTGCCGTGGTGCTTTCAATATTCCAAACCTTGGTAACGTCGTTAAGCACAACCACCAGAAAATGCCGTGGGATAAAGTCATTGAACTTTTGCTGCGCTATTCAGAGTTTCAAATTAAAGGGGACAAAGGCATGTACTACCCCAATAGAGTGAAGCAGTGGTTTGTTTATCTAAGTAAAGGCTACCCTGAAGCGAACGAACTGTTTAAAGAAATTCGTACTTTCAAAAAGGCACCACCGATTGTAGAACGCCTTCAGCGTTATCAAGAAGAACGCCGCCAACCTGTTTAAGATTATGTTTAGGGTTAAATACCCAACGCTACAAACGTGTTTACCGGTGCAAATAAGCTTTGCTTGGTAGACACGTTCGCTCTTCCCTCTTTCATTTTCATACAAAGCATCGATTCAATAACGTGGTTAAAATTTAAGACGGTCTTTGCCCGTCGTCTTAGCCACGTACAGCTTTTCATCGGCGTACTTAAATATCTCATCGAAGTTAAGTTTACTTTGCTCAGTTTCAACAATGCAGACACCGCCAGACACCGTAAATCCATTTGGAATAATGTCGGCTGAAGTGGAACAAATCGCATTCTTCACTCGCTCTAATGTTCTCATCAAAGTTTCACGATCTTCGCCTTTCATATAAACGACAAACTCTTCACCGCCAAACCGTGCTGCAACGTCACTGCTTCGAATACTGTTGCTGATCTGACGCGACATATAACGAATCACATCATCCCCCTTATCGTGGCCGTAGGTGTCGTTAATTGACTTAAAATAATCAATATCGAAGACGGTTAATGCAAACAGTTGATCGTGCTCTACACTGCGCCAGAACGCTTCTAAGCCACGACGATTCAATAACCCTGTCATAGGGTCTTTGGCTGCGAGATCTTTGAAGTAACCACGTTCAATATTGGAATTGACGTAGAAGAAGATGGTTACTGAGAACAGATACACAATGATGGCAACAATAAGGCTGTCTTTCTCGTAGACGAAAAAGTGCTCAACCTCTTTCGCGATGTCTAATTTGTAATACATCGCATGGTGAGACGAGACACCATCCAGTTTGATCTCGTGATAAAACGCCGCAGAATCTACCGGAGTCGCTAAAGTGGTATCAATGATATCGATCCGACCTGCAAGATGCTCATTCGAGTTTGCGAGCAGCTTGTCAGCATTAATATCCACCGACAGCATCCCTTGGTGAACGCCTTTATGGAATACAGGGATCGTCATACTGATTATACGGTCTAGAAACTCAAATCGATAAGCGGGACCAGTTAATGTTAATTGTTCTGGATTGTTGGCTGTTTTTTGCCAATAGGGACGACTTTTTATGGTTGAAAGTAATTCCTTGCTCAGTTTCTTAGCAAAGCCTTCAGGCGACGAGATCACATAACCACGCGTATCAATAAAGTGCACACCGTTATGGAATTCATCAAGTTGGGATAAAAATGAAAGAATTGGCGCAAGAGCAACTTTCTCAGATGCACTTTTGTAACTATCACTGGTTTCGGAACAAAGGGACTCTTCACCGACCAACATATAATCTATATCGACAGAAGGAATATCTGAGGTTTTACCATCAGCGAGAAGTAACACGTCGATCGGCCAAATTTGGCAAAGACCATCCACAACTTGTTTGTTGTGCTCAAGAAAGAGAGGGCTTCCTGATTTGTAGTAGTTGGAGAAGCTGTAGTCTAAGGCTGTCACCACCTTTGTGGTTCGTTTGAACACCTCTTCAATACGCTGGAATTCACTGCCAATGTCTTTCTTCACCAAATCAAAATGATTCTTTCCTATTAGGCCAAGTAACATTGCGGCGATCACAGCGGGAAACCCGAAAACAAAGGTTAGGCTAAAGTGCCTATTTACTTTCATATAATGTGCTCTTAGCGTTCAGCTATTTTCATTTTCCCCATTAATATTATTACATTAATCGGCAATTCGCTCGACGTAAAATAATGTAAATTGATATTAACGACACACCTAACGGTCAAATAACCGCTTACAAATGAATAAAATAGAGAAGCGCCAACATATAGAGCAGGTGAGTTTGTTATCTGAGCCCATTTCAATGCTGTTAATAATATGACTTATGGCCTATTAGCTCACCTAACACCAAACTCAATTCACCGGCTAATGACCGCACGCTCAATCACAGATTGAGGCACTGTCACGCCAAGCTCACGAGCAGCATCTAGGTTGACCACCAGCTGAGAACTCTGCGCAGTTTTGACACTCAACTTCCCGGGCTTCTGTCCTTCCAGAATGGCTGCGACATAATCCGCGGTCTGAACCCCAACATCATAATAATCTAGACCTAAACCAGCAATCGCTCCCTTTCCGACATAAGATGTGGCGCCTGCGACGACTGGCGTATCTGCATGGTTAGCCGCTTTGATAAGACCCTCCATGCCGCTTGCAACCGTATTATCGGTCAAGGCATAGATAACATCGGACTTCTTAGCAATGGATTCTGCTTTTGCTTCGACATCGTCAACAGTCAGCGCTTTTTCGGTGTGAAGTGTATAACCGAAATCTCGAGTTGCCTTTCTCAATAACCCAACTAACGCAACGGCATTTGCTTCTGCTGGGTTGTAAACTACACCGATTGAATTAGCTTCAGGGAGCAGTTCTTTGATTAATGACACATGCTGAGTGATCGGAGATAAGTCAGAAAGCCCCGTGACATTACGCCCCGGCTTTTCTAATTGTTTAACGAGCCTAGCGCCGATAGGATCCGTAACCGCGGTAAACACGATAGGAATCGAGCGAGTCGCCGACACTAAGGCTTGTGAAGTCGGTGTCGCGATACCAACAAGTACATGTGGATTTTCACTGACGAGCTCTCTGGCAATCTTGGCTGCCTGAGCCGGGTTACCATTCGCCATTTCATAGGAGAATTCTAAGTTCTTACCGGGTTCATAACCATTGGCTCTCAATCCTTCAAGAAGCCCTAAACGTGTCGCATTCAGATCTGGATGGTCAACAACTTGTGAAACCGACACTTTGGCAACGTTTGCCATTGCATTGCCAGTCCATAGCAACATCAAGCAACTTGAAACCGCTGCCAATACCTTTCTTACAGAACTCATTATCGCTCCCTGAATCAAGCTCTACCCGTCATTACTCGCTCAAAGAGAACAACATCAAAATCACTATTGACATTATTACCAGTAACCATTGATAACTTGAAGTGATATTTAACAAAAATACAACAAGGCTCGAGTTATGTGAGAAAGGTTATATTGACTTCGGAGGAAGGTAAGAAACCAAGTGAATAAGGACAGGTAAGCTAAACGGAAAGTAAGCGAGGTAACAAAAAGAGGAGCAAATCTGAGAACAAGCTATAGAAGATGAATAGTTGTTCTCAGACAAGAGGGAGAGCTGGGATTCTTTAGAACCAACGCTCCATTGAGGATTTATCTAACTGACGAAAGGCACGATTTAAAATGATTGCCAATTCTTTATAGCGAGGGCGCGGCTTCATAGGCTCTAACGCAAAACCCGTTTCAGTGATCTTTTCATGCAGTTCGCGGTACCACGATACTAGCGCCGGCGGAAGTTGTGTATTTGAGCGATTGCCCAACCACCACATACCTTGTAGCGGCAAGCTGATCGCAAACAAAGCCATAACCACAGCCTGTGGCATCGCTTGGTAATTATTAAAGACCATTTGTGTAAGAACACTGATAGCGGCAATCGCAGGCATCACTTTCACGCCAAAACGGGTCGCTTTAATAATGCGTTGTTCTGGGAAGATCGCGTTTAACTCTTTTCGGACGGGCCAGAGATCCATGTACTTTTGGCCATCTTTTAAACTACTAGCTAAACCAACTCTATTGCTCATATGAGTCTCCCATTAAAAAAAAGTTGAAATCATCAACTAAAAACACAAAAATTTGACGAAAAATAATATTCTTTCAAATTTTTTTGTTATATTTGCACAATATCGCTATTATTTGCAGACCTCAATCTCATTGTTGCCCTTATTTACAATTTAAGCAACTTTGAGAAGACTTCTGCAAGGAATGCACAAGCCTCTTTTTGATAAAGAGCGCTTTCACTTTATACGGAAATTAACGTTTTTTTGACCAAGGTTAGTACGCAAGCCTATGTGCTTCGACTATTCTTGAGATTAATTTTCATCCTTAACTGATTTCGATCAGAAAAATAAACAGGTAGTCATTAATGTCTAAGCTAGTTTTAGTTTTAAACTGTGGTAGTTCTTCTCTTAAATTCGCTGTTGTTGATGCAGAAACAGGTGCAGAGCACCTAACTGGTCTTGCTGAGTGTCTAGGTCTTCCAGAAGCTCGTATGAAGTGGAAACTTGATGGCAAGCATGAAGCACAACTAGGCGCGGGCGCAGCTCACGTAGAAGCACTATCTTTCATGGTAGAAACTATTCTTGCTTCTAAGCCTGAGCTTAAAGCTAACCTTGGCGCTATCGGTCACCGTATCGTACACGGTGGCGAGCAGTTCACTTCTTCTGCACTTATCACTGATGAAGTTCTTAAGGGTATTCAAGACGCTGCGACTTTCGCACCTCTTCACAACCCTGCTCACCTTATCGGTATCGAAGCGGCTCAACAGAACTTCCCTGGTCTACAAAACGTTGCTGTTTTTGACACTGCGTTCCACCAAACAATGCCTTCTGAGTCTTACCTATACGCTCTACCGTACAACCTGTACAAAGAGCACGGCATCCGTCGTTACGGCATGCACGGTACTTCTCACCTATTCATCACTCGTGAAGTTGCAGGCCTACTAAACAAGCCAGTTGAAGAAGTTAACATCATCAACTGTCACCTAGGTAACGGCGCTTCTGTATGTGCAATCAAGAACGGTAAATCTGTAGACACTTCTATGGGTCTTACTCCTCTTGAAGGTCTTGTAATGGGTACTCGTTGTGGTGACCTAGACCCTGCAATCATCTTCCACCTACACGACGCACTTGGTTACTCTGTTGAAGAAATCAACAACATGCTAACTAAAGAGTCTGGTCTTGCTGGTCTAACTGAAGTGACTTCTGACTGTCGTTTCGTTGAAGACAACTACGGTGAGAAAGAAGAAGCAACTCGTGCAATGGACGTGTTCTGTCACCGTCTAGCTAAGTACGTTGCTGGTTACACTGCAACTCTAGAAGGTCGTCTAGACGCAATCACTTTCACTGGCGGTATCGGCGAGAACTCTGGCCCAATCCGTGAAATGGTTCTTAACCGCCTAGGCATCTTCGGCATCGAAGTTGACGGTGAAGCTAACCTTAAAGCTCGTTTCGGCGGCGAAGGTACTATCACTACAGCTAACAGCCGTATCCCTGCAATGGTTATCTCTACTAACGAAGAGCTAGTAATTGCTGAAGACACTGCGAAACTAGCAGGTCTTTAATTGATTTTCCTGACTAGCTTCACTCGAAGCTAGTCAGTTTTTCATATCAAGAAAATGGGGCTCAACTTCTATTCCTACCCCAATTTTAATATCGGTGGGAATAGCAGTTGAGCTTTTTTTATTTCCAATAGTTAAAGGTGTTCGTCAATGTCCCGTACTATTATGCTTATCCCTACAAGCGCTGGTGTTGGTCTTACTAGTGTTAGCATGGGTGTTCTTCGCGCTATGGAGCGTAAAGGCGTAAGTGTTTCTTTCTACAAGCCAATCGCTCAGCCTCGTAGCGGTGGTAACCAACCAGATCTAACGTCTACTATCATCAGCGCAAACAGCGACATTAAGATTGGTGAGCCAATCGCAATGACTAAAGCTGAAGCTTTGATCGGTAGTGAAAAAATGGACGAGCTTCTTGAGTCAGTTGTTGAGCAATACAACAAGATCAACAAAGACGCAGAAGTAACGCTAATCGAAGGTCTAGTACCTACTCGTAAGCACCCATTTGCTAACCAAGTGAACGCGGAAATCGCAAAAACACTTGGCGCGGAGATCGTATTCGTTGCGACTCCTGGTACTGACAACCCTACGCAGCTTAAAGAGCGTATCGAAGTAGCATGTTCTAACTTCGGCGGTACTAAGAACAAAAACATCAAAGGCGTAATCATCAACAAGCTTAACGCTCCTGTTGATGAAGCTGGCCGTACTCGCCCTGACCTATCTGAAATCTTTGATGATGCAGACAGCGCTCAGCAAGCGAACCTTGAAGTAATGCAAATCTTCAACTCTAGCCCTATCCGTGTTCTTGGCTGCGTGCCATGGAGCATCGATCTAATCGCAACTCGTGCGGTTGATATGGCTAAGCACCTTAACGCTGAAATCGTTAACGAAGGTGAAATCTCAACTCGTCGTATTAAGAGCATCACTTTCTGTGCACGTTCTCTACCGCACATGATTGAGCACTTCAAACCAGGCTCACTGCTAGTAACTTCTGCAGACCGTCCTGACGTTATCGTTGCTGCGGCTCTTGCTGCGAAAAACGGTGTTGAGATTGGCGCAATCCTGCTTACTGGCGGTTACGACATTCCAGAAAGCATTGCTAATCTTTGTGCACCAGCATTCGCTTCAGGTCTACCGATCTTCAAAGCGCAAGGTAACACTTGGCAGACGTCTCTAAACCTACAGAGCTTCAACCTAGAAGTGCCTGCAGACGATAAAGAGCGTATCGAGTTCGTTAACGATCACGTTGCAAGCCACATTGATGGCCCTTGGATTGATTCTCTATCTGAAGGTACTCAAGGCATCCGTCGTCTAAGCCCACCAGCATTCCGTTACCAGCTAACTGAATTTGCTCGTAAAGCGGCTAAGCGCATCGTTCTTCCTGAAGGTGATGAGCCACGTACAGTTAAAGCTGCGGCTATCTGTGCTGAGCGCGGTATCGCAACGTGTGTACTTCTAGGTAACCCTGAAGAAATCCGTCGCGTTGCAGCGCAGCAAGGTGTTGAGCTTGGCGCTGGCGTTGAGATCATCGATTCTGCATCAGTTCGCGAAAACTACGTAGCTCGTCTAGTAGAACTTCGTGGCGCTAAAGGTATGACTGAAGTTGTTGCTCGTGAGAAGCTAGAAGATTCAGTATTCCTAGGTACTATGATGCTTGAAGCTGGCGAAGTTGACGGCCTAGTTTCTGGTGCTGTTCACACAACGGCGAACACTATCGTTCCTCCGTTCCAGATCATCAAGACTGCTCCTGATGCTTCTATCGTATCTTCGATCTTCTTCATGCTTCTGCCTGATCAAGTTCTTGTATACGGTGACTGTGCGATCAACCCAGATCCAACAGCTGAACAGCTTGCTGAAATCGCTATCCAATCTGCAGATTCTGCTGCGGCATTCGGTATCGACCCACGCGTTGCTATGATCTCTTACTCTACTGGTGAATCTGGTAAGGGTGCAGACGTAGATAAAGTACGTGAAGCAACGAAACTTGCTCAAGAGAAGCGTCCTGATCTAGTGATCGACGGTCCTCTACAGTACGATGCAGCAATCATGGAAAACGTAGCCGCTTCTAAAGCGCCTAACTCTCCAGTTGCAGGTAAAGCGACAGTATTCGTATTCCCAGACTTAAACACGGGTAACACGACTTACAAAGCTGTACAGCGTTCAGCAGATCTAGTATCTATCGGTCCAATGCTTCAAGGTATGCGCAAGCCAGTAAATGACTTGTCTCGTGGCGCTCTAGTAGACGATATCGTTTACACAGTAGCTCTAACGGCTATCCAAGCAGACCAAGCTGCACAAGCTGAAGAAAAAGTAATTAACTAATTTTTCTTTTGTAAAAAGCAAAAACCCTAGATGTTTATCTAGGGTTTTTTTATGTCTGGAGTAAAGGAACTACTTGGTAAGCCTAGCCTCGACCATGTGGTGATTCTAAGTCTAGCTCTGGTCCTTTGGGTACAACTTGAGTCGGATTGATACCAGTGTGGCTGTAGTAGTAGTGACGCTTGATATGATAGAAATCGGTCGTCTCTTTAATACCCTTTATTTGGTACAACTCTTTTAAGTAACCTTGAATATGTGGGTAGTCAGCAATTCGCTGCTTATTACACTTAAAGTGCCCAACATAAACCGCGTCAAATCGAACCAGAGTAGTGAACAAGCGCCAATCCGCTTCTGTAATCTCGTTACCCGCTAAATAGCGATGTTCGCTAAGGTGAGCGTCTACTTTGTCTAGGGCTTCAAACAAGGCGTCATAAGCTTCTTCGTAGGCTTCTTGTGTTGTCGCAAAGCCAGTACGATAAACGCCGTTGTTGATGTTTGGGTAGATATAATCATTCCACTCATCAATCTTCTTGGACAACTCCCACGGGTAGTAATCATCGGTGTTACCCGTTAGCTCATTAAACTCTGAGTTAAACATGCGAATGATTTCAGACGACTCGTTACTCACAATGGTGTTGGTTTTCTTATCCCACAACACAGGCACCGTTACTCGACCTGAATAGTCCGGTTTGGCTTGAGTGTAGATTTGGTGCATTCGGGTATGACCAAACAGAGGTTCAGGTAACCCCATTTGCCAACCTTCACTCATCATGTCTGGGCAAACGACTGTCACGTCAATGTGATCGGTTAGGTCTTTCAGCTCGCGGAAGATAAGGGTTCTGTGCGCCCAAGGGCAAGCTAACGATACGTATAGATGGTAACGGCCGCTTTCCGGCTCAAACTGCGCGCCCGGTTTATTCTCCACCCAGTGACGAAAGCCCGCATCTTCACGAACAAACTTACCACCGCTTTCTTTGGTGTCGTACCACACATCGTGCCAAACACCTTCAACTAACTTACCCATATCCAAACCTCTGTCATCGAAACTTTTCTCTAGTATAAAAAAAGCCAACTTTTTCAAAACTAGAAGAAGTTGGCTTAGTTGTTCGAATTATTTGATGAAGCTGTTGAGCAAAATATAGAAACTAGGTCTGCAGTACAAAAAAAGCGCGACTCTAAAAACTAGTCGCGCTTAAGCCTGTCACAGGCTGAACCGTTTTAAATTGGCCCTAGACTTGTACGTGCAAGCAAGATACTGCGTGCACATCATCGCCTTGAATCGTTGGCTTAGTTTGCGCACACGCTTCTGTCGCTTGTGGACAACGAGTACGGAAAACACATCCTGATGGTGGGTTGATTGGCGATGGTAGGTCACCTTCCAGCATCTGGATAGTTTTACTACGCTCTAAGCGAGGATCTGGAATAGGAACCGCAGACATCAACGCCTTGGTGTACGGGTGCTTTGGATCAGAGAATAGTGCATCTGACTCACCCAGCTCAACCGCATTACCTAGGTACATTACCAATACACGGTCTGAGATGTGCTTAACCACTGACAAATCGTGCGCGATAAATACCAGCGAAAGACCTAGCTCTTTTTGCAGTTCTTTCAAAAGGTTAACAACTTGAGCTTGGATAGATACGTCAAGTGCCGAAACAGGTTCGTCACAAATGATCATCTTAGGTTTCAAGATAAGTGCACGTGCAATACCAATACGCTGACACTGACCACCAGAGAATTCATGAGGGTAACGGTTGATTACGTTGGGTAGTAGACCAACCTTTGCCATCATCTCTTTAACTCTGTCCTTCACTTCTTGTTTAGAAAGTTCAGGGAAGAAAGTCTCTAGAGGCTCAGCAATAATATCGCCTACTGACATACGTGGGTTAAGCGATGCTAGCGGGTCTTGGAAGATCATCTGAATCTCTTTACGAGTCTCACGACGCTTCACTTCCTGCATCTTAGTTAGGTCTTGACCTAACCACATCACTTGACCTTCAGTCGCTTCAACCAAGCCGATAATCGCACGGGCAAAAGTCGACTTACCACAACCAGACTCACCTACTACACCCAGAGTCTCTCCTTCGTAAAGGTGAACATCAACACCATCAACCGCTTTAAGGTTTGATGGTTTTGCCCAAGGCCAAGCAGACTTAGCTGCAATGCTAAAGTGAACTTTCAGGTCTTTAATATCTAATAGTAATTCTTTACTCATTTTGTCCAAGTCTCCCAATCTGAAAAACAAGCACGCTGACGGTCTTTAGCAAATGGCTGCAAAATCGGTGCTTCTTGCTTACAACGGTCCATTACACGGTGACAACGGTCTTGGTAAGGACAACCTGTTGGTAGGCGAAGTAAGTTAGGTGGGTTACCTGGAATCGTCGGTAGAATTTCACCTTCGGTATCCAAACGAGGAATCGCTTTAAGCAGGCCTTCCGCGTATGGGTGGCTTGGCTCGTAGAAGATTTCATCAACCGTGCCGTACTCCATTGTACGACCCGCGTACATCACAAGTACTTTGTCACAAGAACCAGCAACAACCCCCAAGTCATGGGTGATCATAATGATTGCTGTATTGAACTCATCTTTTAGTTCGTTCAGCAATTCCATGATTTGCGCTTGAATGGTTACATCCAGTGCCGTTGTTGGTTCATCAGCGATAAGCAATTTAGGACGACACAGCAGTGCCATTGCGATCATCACACGCTGACGCATACCGCCCGAAAACTCGTGCGGGTACATAGTGATACGCTTGCGTGCTTCAGGGATTTTCACCGCTTCAAGCATGCGTACTGATTCTTCAAACGCTTCTGCTTTACCCATGCCTTTATGCAGCATAAGTACTTCCATCAGCTGATCACTTACTTTCATGTAAGGGTTCAGTGAGGTCATTGGATCTTGGAAGATCATCGCGATCTGTTCAGCACGAACCTTGTTCAGTGCTTTTTCAGGCAGGTTGAGAATTTCATTGCCTTCAAACTTTGCACTGCCTGAGATGATGCCGTTCTTAGCCAGCAGCCCCATCAGTGCAAATACCGTTTGTGATTTACCTGAACCCGACTCACCAACAATACCCAGCGTTTCGCCTTGGTTAAGTGAGAAGTTCAAGTCGTTTACTGCGGTTACGATACCATCTTGTGTGGTAAATTCGACGCGCAGATCTTTGACATCTAATAAGCTCATTATTGCTTCCTTAATCTTTTATAGCTTTTAATTGCTATTTCGTTATCTGTCTTTTGGATCAAGCGCGTCGCGCAGACCATCACCTACGTAGTTAAAGCAGAACAGCGTAACTACCATGAATGCCGCAGGGAATGTCAATTGCCAGATTGCAACTTCCATTGTTTGCGAACCTTCTTGAAGCAATGCGCCCCAGCTTGTCATAGGCTCTTGAACACCAAGACCAAGGAAAGATAAGAATGATTCTGTAAGGATCATGCTTGGAATAAGCAACGTAGAGTAAACCGCTACGATACCCAGTACGTTCGGTACGATGTGACGTGTAATGATCTTCCATTTGCTTACACCACATACGTGTGCAGCTTCAATGAACTCTTTACTACGTAGGCTCAACGTTTGACCACGTACAATACGCGCCATATCTAGCCAAGCAATCGCACCAATAGCAACGAAGATTAGGACGATGTTACGACCAAAGAACGTTACCAGTACGATTACTAGGAACATGAATGGCACTGCGTACAAGATCTCTAGGATACGCATCATCACTCGGTCAGTACGACCACCGATGAAGCCAGAAGCTGCACCGTAAAGCGTACCAATCAGTACCGCTACGAATGCGCCCATCACACCAACCATCAATGAGATACGACCACCGATAAGAGTACGAACGTACAAATCACGGCCTAAGCTATCAGTACCAAACCAGTGGTCCGCGCTTGGCGCTGCATGCATTGCGTACCAGTCAGTATCATCATAAGTGTACTGAGCAAGCATCGGTAAGAAGATAACTGCCAATACCATAAGCGTAAGAATAAACAAGCTTACCATTGCCGCTTTGTTTCGCATAAAACGAATGCGGGCATCCTGCCACAAACTGCGACCTTCAATCTCTAAACTCTCAGAGAACTTTTCGATCGCTTCTAAATTTTCTTTTTTCTTCAACATAACCATGCGTCCCTGTTAGTAGCGAATTTTCGGGTCAATTAGCGCTAGCAAAATATCAACGATTGCGTTGAACAAGATGAATAGGAAACCAATCAAGATGGTTACACCCATTACTAGCGAGTAGTCACGGTTAAACGCGGCGTTAACAAACAGCTTGCCGATACCTGGTAGGCCGAAGATGGTTTCAACAACAACAGAACCTGTAATGATACCTACAAACGCAGGTCCCATATAAGAAACGACAGGCAGCAGTGCTGGCTTCAGTGCATGTTTTAGAACGATGTAACGGTAACTTAGGCCTTTTGCACGAGCAGTTCGGATAAAGTTACTGTTTAGCGTTTCAATCATGCTACCGCGAGTAATACGAGCAAATGTGGCTACGTAAAGAAGAGACATCGCGATAACTGGCAGGACGATGTACATATAAGTACCGCCGTGCCAACCACCTGCTGGGAATATGTTCCAGTGCAGAGAGAACAGGTAAATAAGCGCTGGAGCCAACACGAAGGATGGCATTACTACCCCGAGCATAGCGGTCGACATTATGGTGTAGTCAATCCAGGTGTTGTGCTTCAAGGCGGCAATCGTCCCGACCGATACTCCCATAATCAGGGTAAAGATAAAGGCAATAAAACCTACCTTCGCAGATACTGGAAGTGCGACTGCGATCAGCTCATTTACGGTGTAATCTTGATATTTGAATGATGGACCAAAGTCACCTTGAACGATGTTAGTCAAGTACGTGGTGTACTGTTCAAATACAGGTTTATCTAAGCCGTATTTAGCTTCGATGTTAGCCATAACTTCTGGCGGTAATGGGCGTTCGCTCGAAAACGGGTTACCCGGTGCAAAACGCATGAGAAAGAAAGATATAGTGATCAACACCAACATGGTTGGAATCGCTTCGAATATCCTTTTCATAATGAATTTAAGCATAAACTCACTCTTTTCAGTCTGTGACAATTAAAAATTAAATAGACACTGCGTGCGATTTCTCGCACACAGGTCTAAGTTAGTTATATTTTATTTTTATAGGAGGTTATTTTGCTTTGATATAAAGATCTTTTGAATAGATCTTATCTTCGGCGTTACCTTCTGGGTAACCACCTAGCTGAGGTGATACAAGACGTGTTGTAACGTACTGGTAGACTGGAGCAATTGGCATGTCTTTAGCTAGCAATTTTTCTGCTTCGATGTATAGCTTAGTACGCTCTTCTTCTGAAGTAGAGCTTAGTGCTTTATCGATAATCTTGTCATAGTCTGCGCTCTTATAGTGCTGACCAGCAGTTGTATTTTGACTAACCATCAATGTTAGGAATGAAGATGCTTCATTGTAGTCACCACACCAACCTGCACGAGCAACGTCAAAGTTACCAGTATCTTTACTGTCTAGATATGATTTCCACTCTTGGTTTTCGAGTTTCGCGTTAATACCAAGCTCTTTCTTCCACATTGATGCGATTGCTACAGCAAGCTTCTTGTGGTTTTCAGACGTGTTGTAAAGCAGGTTAAATTCAAGTGGGTTGCTCTTCGTGTAGCCCGCTTCTTCAAGAAGACGCTTCGCTTCAGCAATACGCTCTTTTTGAGAAAGTTGACCATACTCTGGAGTTACCGGGTCAAAACCAGCAGTAATTTCAGGAGTCAAGAAGTAAGCTGGTTTTTGACCTTGACCAAGAATCGCTTTCGTCACGATGTCACGATCCATCGCATAAGACATTGCTTTACGAACACGTACGTCGTCGAAAGGTGCTTTCTGTGCATTAAATTGGTAGTAATAAGTACACAGGTTACCCTTAATGTTTACATCTTCTGGGTATTCTTTCTGTAAGCGACGGAAGTGCTCGTTAGGAACTTCGTATGTGAAATCTAGTTCGCCAGAGAGGAAGCGGTTCATTTCCGCTACTTGGTTTTCGATTGGTAAGAATGTTACTTTGTTAAGAACTGTATGTTCGTTATCCCAATAATTTTCGTTGCGTACTAGTTCAAGACGCTCGTTAACTACCCATTGATTTGGAACAAATGCACCATTACCAACAAAGTTTTCAGGCTTAGTCCACTGGTCACCGAATTTTTCAACAGTTGCTTTATGTACTGGCTTCACTGTTGTGTGACCCATCATCATTACGAAATATGGGACAGCTGTATCTAAAGTCACTTCTAACGTGTAGTCATCTAAAGCTTTAACGCCTAGTTCACTCTTGTCTTTCTTACCCGCAACGATGTCTTTCGCATTCGCCATCTTGGTATATTCCATGTACCAAGCGTATGGAGAAGCAGTTAAAGGATCAACCGCACGTTGGAAGCTGTAAACGAAGTCATTTGCCGTTACAGGATCGCCGTTAGACCATTTTGCGTCTTTACGTAGGTGGAAAGTGAATGTTTTGTTGTCTGTCGTTTCCCAGCTTTCAGCTACTCCTGGGATAGTATTGCCGTCGCCATCTTGGTTCACTAAACCTTCTAGAAGGTCACGAATTACGTGAGATTCTGGTACACCTTGAGATTTGTGAGGGTCGAGTGTTGCTACTTCAGTACCATTACCGCGAACCAGTTCCTGAACTTTTGCTAGTTCAGTGCCTGCTGGAACTTCAGCAGCGATAGAAAGAGTAGAAGTGGCAGCCACTGCCAAACCAGCACCTAGAAGAAGGGCCTGAGTGATTTTATTCTTGTACATTTAATAAACTCCAAGTTTTCCGTATTGCATCCATGACTTCTTTGCTTGGTTCACTGAACGGCAGTGATTTAGATTTATTTAGCTCAAATTTTAAGCATAAAAATCTAAAACCTTACAAAGATTGAGGCACACACTATCAACCATTGAAGTAATTTGCCATAAACAAGTCGCAAAAAATCGGATAATTCTCCGAATTACTCAAGGTAACAGTGTAAATCTCTAATAAAAACCTAATGAATAGTGAGTTACACATAGGGATTAATTAAAAAACAGCCTTTAGTGTTGATGTATCTGTATTGATACTTTTTTTAGCATCTTATGCTAGAACACGGTCAGCAAATTAACATTAATGCCACATGAAATCTAATTGCACATCACATATCCCCTAAATAGACTCCACTATTTGTGAGGATTATCACTTTATACAAAACAGCATAATGCACTGCACCAAAACAGATTTAGAAATGCACCAAGACAGGCAAAATCACGTACCGAATTTATATGCAACTTGAATGATTAACCATTTATTAATACACCACTTATTTATAAATAGCTTTGTAGCACGTACAAAAAAACCGACTTTAATAGTCGGCTTTTAATATTCGTTCTGAAGGTGAGTAACCTTGGGTGATTATTTTTCCCAACGCTCTGCAGCTTTCGCGTCTGAGTCTCGAGAGTCAACCCAACGAGTTGCTTCAGTGGTGCGTTCCTTCTTCCAAAACGGCGCTTTGGTTTTTAGGAAATCCATCACAAACTCACAGGCTTCAAAGGCCGCACCGCGGTGTGCACTGGATACACCAACGTAAACAATCTGGTCACCGATATCTAGGTCACCAACACGATGGATAACTCGCATCTTTTGGATTGGCCAGCGTGCCTCAGCTTGATCACAGATCTCGCTCAGTGATTTCTCTGTCATACCCGGGTAGTGCTCCAGAGACAAACCTATCACATTGTCGCCAAGGTTCATGTCGCGAACTTTACCAACGAACGTCACAATCGCTCCGGCAGCTGTACCTTGAGCCAAGTAGTCGTATTCGTCGCCTACCGAGAAGTCCTCAGCTGTCACTAATACTCTTGGATCCATGCTTAGCCTCCAGTCACTGGTGGGAAGAAAGCAACTTCATCACCGTCTTTCACTTCAGTCGTCAAAGGCACGATAGATTGGTTAAGCGCAGCCAGAAGCTTGCCCTCTTCCAAAGCGATATCCCATTTGCCTTCTTGTGTCACAAGATGACTACGAATCGCTTCAATCGTCTTAAATTGTGCATCAACTTCAACGCTGTCCACACCAACAAGTTCACGAGTTTGAGCAAAGAAAAGTACTGTAATCATGACTCCACCTTAAAGTGACCAGATTTACCACCTGTCTTCTCTAGCAGGCGCACGTTTTCGATAACAATGTCTTTCTGAACAGCTTTACACATATCGTAAATCGTTAACGCAGCCACAGAAGCAGCCGTTAGCGCTTCCATCTCTACGCCCGTCTTACCCGCAAGCTTACAAACAGATTCGATGCGAACCTTGTTTTCAGACTCGATAGCTTCAAGCTGCACTTCTACTTTAGTTAATAGCAGAGGGTGACACAGTGGAATCAGATCCCACGTCTTCTTAGCCGCTTGAATACCTGCGATACGTGCCGTTGCGAAAACATCACCTTTATGGTGGCTACCAGAAACAATCAGCTCTAGCGTTTCAGCAGACATTTGAACGAATGCTTCCGCTCTCGCTTCGCGTACTGTCTCAGCTTTAGCCGATACATCGACCATGTTTGCTTCGCCAGACGCGTTAATGTGTGTAAATTGGCTCATGCTCAAACCGCCTTATACAGAAAGATGTGGCATGAAGTTGCAAGGACGGTGGCTAGCATCCATCTGTTGCTTGATGATCTTAGTCCAACCAGTACGACAAGCACCTGTAGAGCCTGGCATCGCAAAGATTACTGTGTGGTTAGCAAAGCCCGCAATCGCACGAGATTGAATGGTCGATGTACCGATCTCTTCGTAAGATACTTGACGGAATAGCTCACCAAAGCCTTCTACTTCTTTGTCGAATAGTGGCTTAAGCGCTTCAGGCGTGCTGTCGCGAGAAGTGAAGCCCGTACCGCCAGTGATCATGATCGCTTGTACGCTTTCATCAGCGATCCACTTAGATACGATCGCACGGATCTTGTACATGTCATCAATAACGATTTGCTTATCAACCACGTTGTGACCCGCTTCTTTAGCATGCTCTGCTAGGTAACCGCCTGAAGTGTCGTTTTCTTCTGTACGAGTATCTGAAACCGTTAGTACTGCGATGTTTGCTGCTTGGAATTTGCTTTCTGCGTGACCCATTTGTTCACCTATATAAATTTTTCATTAGACTGATTCGCCCAGCCTGAAGAAGCTGAGCGATAAAATGCTTTAGAGTGTGTAGCGGGTTAACCGCCGATTGACGCCAAGTTTGGAGTCATGCCGCTGTTGCCATCGTGTAAGAAGTGGCTAACGGACTTGGTTTGAAGCTGAGCCTGAATTCGATCAATGAGTTCTTGCTCTTGTTGATCTTCTTGAATCAGATCTCTCAGTTCAACACCATGGTCGCCAAACAGACATAAGTGAAGTTTACCGGTCGCAGAAACGCGCAGTCGGTTACAACTCTCACAAAAGTCTTTCTCGTAAGGCATGATCAAACCGATTTCACCCTTGTAGTCTGGGTGGACAAACACTTGCGCCGGGCCATCGTTAACGGCTTTGACTTTTAACAGCCAACCATTAGCAATAAGCTGGTTGCGAATCGCAACGCCAGACACATGATGTTTATCGAACAACTCGTCCATCTCGCCGGTTTTCATCAGCTCGATAAAACGTAATTGAATAGGTTTGTCTTTGATCCAATTAAGGAAGGCTGGTAATTCCTGACTATTGAGGTCTTTCATTAATACGACGTTGACTTTGACTTGTTCAAAGCCAACCTCAAACGCTTTATCAATGCCTCGCATAACCTCAGTAAACTTATTCTCACCAGTGATCTGATGGAACATGCGCGAATCTAAACTATCCACGCTCACGTTTATATGGGTTAAACCAGCATCACGCCATTGCCCTACTTGTTTCTCCATGCGGTAGCCATTCGTTGTGGTGGCTACTTTTTCGATGCCTGGAGTAGAAGCAACGGTATGTATGATTTCAGGAAAGTCTTTACGCAGACTCGGCTCTCCGCCTGTAATGCGGATCTTTGAGGTACCACAATCTGCAAACGCTTTAACAACGCGTTTGATCTCGGGAACACTTAAAAAAGACGAGTTTTTTTGCCCTGACGGTTTGTAACCATCTGGCAAGCAGTAAGTACATTTAAAGTTACAGACGTCTGTAACCGACAAGCGCAAGTAATAAAACTTGCGATGGAATCTATCTTCGAATTGTTGCGCCACGGAACACCTTTCCAAACACGGGAGGCATAATCATTTCCAATTAAGCCCTTGTGACAACATGTCACTGGCTCTTGATGCGTATCGGTACAGCAAATACCACTGTGCGACTTAGCATGCGAGAGCTCGGAGTTATGGCAACTGAGCGTTATATTCACACGCGCAGTAGCTGAGTAATAAAATACTTAATATTTGTACGTGAATCTAGCTCTGATGGTAAAAAACGGGTCACATCGGCAAAAAAAACGTATCAAACGCTCAAAATAACTCTTGTTGAGTATATAGCGAGAAGCATTTAACCTAAATTATAGTTGGTAATAACCTAACAAGAACAATAAATGAATATTTACTCTTCAAAGAAAGTCGTAGCAATCGGCGGTGGCCATGGCTTAGGTCGCATGTTAGCTGCATTAAAAGACTTTGGTAACAACGCAACTGGCATTGTTGCAACGACAGATAACGGCGGTTCCACCGGACGTATTAGAGATTGCCAAGGTGGCATCGCATGGGGAGATACACGCAACTGTATCAACCAATTAATCACAGAGCCTTCAATCAGTTCGATGATGTTCGAATACCGCTTTCGTGGTCAAGGTGAGCTAGACGGTCATAACTTGGGTAACCTAATGCTGACGGCGTTAGACAACCTTTCCGTTCGCCCATTGGAAGCAATTAACCTGATTCGAAATATGCTCAAGGTCGATGTCAATATCGTGCCGATGACTGAGCATCCTTCAGACCTCACGGCTCTATCAATGGACGGCCGCTGGGTTACCGGCGAAACCAACGTTGATGACATGACGGAAAAGCTGCGCATGATGGACTTGTCTCCAGAAGTGCCAGCAACCAAAGAAGCCGTTGCTGCCGTTGAGCAAGCAGACTGCATTGTCCTTGGCCCTGGAAGCTTTTTAACCAGTGTGATGCCCCCTCTTCTCCTTCCAGAGATTGGCAAAGCAATCTCTGAGAACACCAAGGCAAAAGTTATCTTCGTTGAAAACCTTTCACCAGAGCACGGTCCCGCAGGGAAAATGACGCTTCAAGAGCAATTGGAGTGGTGTGAACGTACCTGTAAGGCAAGGAAAATAGACATCGTGTTAGGCAATGAACCTCACCCGGAACTAGAAGTGCAATGGAATTGTGTGACCACAGATCTTGCATCGGCAAACCGAGATTGGCGACACGACCGTGTGAAGCTTCAACAAGCCATTGAAGCCCAGTTGGCGTAGCCATAGGTTCAAGCGACAAACAACAAAAAAGGAGCATGCTGCTCCTTTTTTAATCTCAGTAATAACTCGCTGTTTTAAAGGTCCGTCATCAACTGCTGATATTCAGTGTACGTCGATAACAGGAGGTCTTGCATATCTTGAAAATCAATCTCGGTTACAGGCAACGCTTGCTTCACTTTTGCATCTAAGCTAATCGCAAAACTACACAAAGAATCCGCACCAAAGCTTGCTGCGCTGCTCTTAAGCGCATGACTGATATCAGCCAAGTACTTAGAGGTATCCGACTCTTTATTTATCTCTAGGTGTTCGTAGTAGCCTTTCAACTCACCTAAAAAGATTTCCAGTAAAACCGGGACATTCTCTTGGCCTATTTCGCCGGCAAGCTCATCAACTTTTTGCTGATTTAATACTTTCGTCATTATTATTTTCTTATTGTTTGTTGATTACTGCTTCGCATTCCACGTTTGCAACTTACGGTATATCGTCGATGGACTGACATCTAAGAAACCTGCCGCACGAGGGATGTTGCCATCACACGCTTTAATGGCCTGCTCGATAGCCGTTTTCTCAGTGATCCACAATGGGAAAATATCTTTTACCGTGATGTCTTCATTCTGCTTCTCTTTCAATCGCAGACTGTTTTCAATCGGTTGGTTCAACGGTGGTGGAAGCATGTTGAGAGTAATCTCTTTGCCGTTATTCAAAACCACCACGTTCCGCAACACGTTTTGTAGCTGACGAACGTTACCCGGCCACTCATATTGATTAAAGCGATCAAGTACTTCCTGAGCAAAACGTACAAACGCCTTCCCCTCCTCGACCGACATATAGCCTAGCAGAGAATACGCGATCTCGATGACATCTTCACCACGCTCACGCAATGGCGGCAAGTGCAATGGAATCACGTATAAACGATAGTATAAATCTTCTCTAAAGCGACCTTCTTGTACTTCTTTCCAAGGGTCACGGTTGGTCGCACACACAAAACGAACGTCGACACTCTTCATCTTCGAAGAGCCGACTTTTTGGAAAGTACCGGTTTGGATAAAGCGCAGCAGCTTGGTTTGCAGCTCTAAGTCCATTTCGCACAGTTCATCAAGGAACAGTGTCCCACCATCAGCAAGCTCAGCAGCACCTTGGCGATCGGTCGCCGCACCGGTAAAGGCACCTTTAACGTGGCCAAACAGCTCACTTTCAATCAGGTCTTTAGGGATAGCGGCACAGTTAATCGCGATGAACGGCTTATCGCCACGCTTACTCGCCGCATGAATGGCTTCTGCACATACCTCTTTACCGGTACCACTTTCACCAGTAATGAAAATGCTCGCCTTACTCGATGCAGCAGAATCGATCGTTCGGTAAACCTGCTGCATGGTTTGGCTGCTGCCGATAAAACCTTGGTAGTTCTGGTTTCCCGGGTGTTCCGAGCTATTTTTAAGCTTGGTGGCTTTGCGGATCGCATTATTCACCGTAATACGGAGTCGGTCGGCTTCACACGGTTTGATAAGGAAATCTTGAGAGCCATGACGCATCGCTTCTACAGCGGTATCGATAGAGCCGTGAGCCGTCATGAAGATAACTGGAACTTCAGGGTATTTTTGTTTTACAGCAAATAGTACGTCCATACCCGTCATATCAGGCAGACGTAGATCTAATAAAATAAGGTCTGGGATTCGATGATTCAAACTCTCGATTGCATCGCGGCCAGTGCCGACAATGTTGATATCAATTTCGAGCGGTGTAAGATACGAGCGATATAAAGCTGCTACCGAAGCGGTATCCTCTACCATCAACAAATACTTCGATTTGTTATCTAGCGTTTTTGATTGCATATCCTAGCCATTTATAATTTGCATTTCTTATTATAGTCGCATTCCGCTTTGCATTATGCAAATTAGCCACAATATTTGTAGTGCGTTTTTTTACTTACTTCAAACAATCAATGTTTTATCTATCTGGCACGAACGATGCAAAGGTATAAATGACCTTCGGGTCACCTAGCCAACTGACGTTGTTAGTGGACCGAGTGTTCACAAACGTAAGCCAGTAGAACATTTACTACTGGCTGTTTTTTTGTCTGAAACACTCTCAATTCTTGTATTGAGGGGAACAATTCTTCGAATGAAAAGTGAGATTAGCTGTTGGTAATAAACTGCTTTCTTAGCTGCTCAATTTCATCACGCTTCTGTGCTGCCAATTCAAATTCTAGGTTCTGAGCATGCTGATACATCGCAGCTTCTAGCTTGCTGATCTCTTTATCAAGCTGCTGTGGTGTAAGCACTGCATAACTTTCAGAAGGTTCAGCAACCTTAGATAACGGAACTTGTTTCGATTGGCGCTGCTGCTTCGACTTGGTTAGATCACCCAGTTCCATAATGTCTTTGATATTGCGTTTCAACGCTTGCGGAGTGATGCCTTGCTCTTCGTTGTAGGCTTGCTGTTTCTCGCGACGACGATCGGTTTCATCAATCGCTTTTCTCATCGACTTAGTAATCGAATCACCATAAAGGATTGCTCGACCTTCCAAGTTACGAGCAGCACGACCAATGGTTTGAATCAGAGAACGCTCAGAACGCAAGAAGCCCTCTTTATCAGCATCAAGAATTGCCACCAGCGATACTTCCGGCATATCCAAACCTTCACGAAGTAAGTTAATACCCACTAACACGTCGAACTCGCCCAAACGTAGGTCTCGAATGATCTCTACACGCTCAACGGTATCGATATCTGAGTGCAAGTAACGAACCTTAACACCATGCTCACTAAGGTATTCGGTTAAGTCTTCTGCCATTCGTTTAGTCAACGTAGTGACCAATACGCGCTCTTCTTTCACTGAACGGATTCTGATTTCAGACAGCAAGTCATCCACCTGAGTCGCGACAGGTCTTACTTCGATGATTGGGTCTAACAGACCAGTAGGACGCACCACTTGATCAGCAATCTCACCATCTGATTTCTCAATCTCATAATTACCCGGCGTGGCCGACACAAAAATGGTTTGTGGCGCGATCGATTCGAACTCTTCAAATTTCATCGGACGGTTATCCAACGCAGAAGGTAACCTAAAGCCAAACTCAACCAAAGTTTCTTTACGAGAACGGTCACCTTTATACATCGCACCAATTTGCGGCACAGTCACGTGTGACTCATCGATGATCAGCAAACCATCATCAGGCAGGTAGTCAAATAACGTTGGCGGCGCTTCCCCTTCCGCACGGCCGCTCAAGTATCGTGAATAGTTTTCGATACCGGAACAGAAGCCAAGCTCAGTCATCATCTCAATATCAAACTGAGTTCTTTGAGAGATACGCTGCTCTTCCAAAAGCTTATTGTTGTCTTTTAAGTATTGAGCACGATCGCGCAGTTCGTCCTTGATGTTCTCAATCGCCTCAAGGATTTTTTCTCTTGGCGTTACATAGTGAGTTTTTGGATAAACCGTAAAGCGCGGCAAGTCTCTTTGTTTCACCGCACCAGTCAGAGGATCAAAAATACTAATGCAGTCCACTTCGTCATCGAACATCTCAATTCGAACCGCATCTTGGTCAGATTCAGCCGGAAAGATATCAATCACCTCACCACGAACACGGAACTGACCACGTTCAAAGGCGACATCGTTTCTTGAATATTGCAGCTCAGCCAATCGACGCAGGATGTCTCGCTGATCCATCACCTCGCCACGACTCAAATGAAGCATCATCTTCAAATAAGACTTAGGATCACCCAGACCGTAGATAGCCGACACAGAAGCCACAATGATGGCGTCTTTTCGTTCTAATAAGGCTTTGGTTGCCGAAAGCCTCATTTGTTCGATATGAGCGTTCACAGACGCATCTTTCTCGATGAACGTGTCCGTGGTTGGAACGTAGGCTTCAGGTTGGTAGTAATCGTAGTAAGAAACGAAATACTCAACGGCATTGTTTGGAAAGAAAGATTTCATCTCACCGTAAAGTTGAGCCGCCAATGTCTTGTTAGGCGCTAACAGAATCGCAGGTCTTTGAGATTGGGAAATGACGTTGGCAAGGGTAAAGGTTTTACCTGAGCCCGTTACCCCTAGTAGAGTTTGATGTGCCAAACCAGAATCTAATCCGTCTAGTAATTTGGTTATCGCTGTCGGCTGATCACCGGACGGGCTGTAGTCCGATACCAAGTCAAAGAGTTTACTCATAGGTCGCCATTTCCATACTGTTTTTTTAATCAGGTCATTGTCACTCTAGGAGGAGTGTCGTTGCAACAATTATCTAGAGAAATGCATCTTAAGATCAGAGATCAGTTATAGCTTTTATTTTTAGAACTTGGTATTATCCGTGCCCTGCAAAGTTTCCCCAGCTAAATTACTCGAATTTTAATCCACTACTTTTCCCCAAAAAACCTAAAAATACCGCTTGTTTTACTGTTCGTTTTATAATCTACAAAAGTTATACAATTGCGACATTTTGCTATAAATCTTTTAAATACATTACGTTAGATAAGGTTTTTACATTTTTCGATTTATCCCGATTATTGTTGTTAAAGTTTCACACACACACTTATCCACAATTTTGGTGGATAACTAAAGCAAAGCTAAATCCTATAAGGCGTTCAAGAAAGTAAAGTTTTTTATCTTACTTTTTTCTGATATTTTTTATTGACAGAAATCCGGACAATTATTAGAATTCGCGTCGCTAACAAGCAATTCCCCTTTAGTTCAGTTGGTAGAACGGCGGACTGTTAATCCGTATGTCGCAAGTTCAAGTCTTGCAAGGGGAGCCAAATTTAAAGAAGCCGCATCATTCGATGCGGCTTTTTGCGTTTTAGTCGAAACAAAAGCCCTACAGGCACAGCTTTGATCAACTCACATCCATAAAAAAACGCCTCACAAGGAGGCGTTTGGGCTTAGTGACTAAACTGAGCTTTATTCTAGATTAGACGTCGTTTAGCGGTTATGCTTCTGCTGTAACAACATTTGTCTGAGTCTCTTTACCGGCTTGGTCTTGATCAAATCCTTCATGCAGGTGGTAGTAGCGCTTATAAACAAGAGCACTTACCGTCATTAGAATCGCTGGTAAACCTACCATCATAAACTGCAGTCCCATGATAGTGCTGTCAGACTGTTCCACGTTTGGTACATAACCCACCACAGACAAGCCCATACCAACAATAAAACCACCAGCCGCGCCTGCAAACTTAACAAGCATCGTTTGAACAGAGAAGATAACACTCTCACTGCGACGACCCGTTTTGTGTTCACCGTAATCAACAACATCGGCAAGCATTACAGTTTGCAGTGCGTTAGCGATACCCACACCAAACTTGATAGCAGCACCTGCGATACCGATTAGAATCGCGTTACCTGGAGCGATAAAGCCCATGATAAGTAGAGTGGTACAAGACAGCACTGGGAAGCCACAAGCGATAACCCATAGGTGTTTGCGTGGTAACACTGATGCAATACGAGGGAACAAGAATACGCCTGCAACTTCAGCGATACCTGCCACCATCATATAAACGGGGAACAAGTCAGCGTTGCCTAAAGCGTAAGAGAAGTAGTAAATCGCAAAACCACCCACCAACAAGTTTGCTATTTGGAACGACAATACGGTACCAATAAGTGCTTTTAGTTGGTCATTCTTACCAATGATAACCATTACATCTTTAAAGCTGAAACGCTCAGCTGGTTTCGCATTTGCTGGTGCCGATTTTTCTTTTACGTTGCGAGCAATCAAGAATGCACTCATCACGAACAGCACAGCAATCAACATAGCAACGTTGAAGAAACCTTGTCCTTGGTCGCCGTCACCCAGTTTACCGACAATATGTAGCCCGTAAGTACCCGTAATAAACCACGCCAAGCTAGCAAATAATCGTGGCCAAACAACCAGCTTTTCACGTTCTTGACGAGAGCTCGATAGTGCAGGAATCAAAGACCAATATGGAATGTCCATAATAGTGTACGTAAGGCCCCACAGAATATAAGCAGCCGCTGCATAAATGTATAACGTAGTGCCTTCAAACATATGCGTACTAAAAAGACCAACAAGCACTACAGCATTTAACAGGGTTCCAATCACTATCCAAGGACGGAATTTACCAAACTTAGAGCGTGTGTTATCAACGATAACGCCCATCATTGGGTCGGTCACCGCGTCGACAATGCGCGCGGCCAAAAAGATAGTACCCACAAATGCCGCTGACAGCCCAGCAACATCGGTGAAGTAAAACATTAAGAAGATGTAGATTGGAGCACAGGCAAAGTCTTTACCTAAAGCCCCAAGTCCATACGATAATTTGGTTTGTAGAGTAATTTGATCAGACATAGTATTTCCTTCAGGCGCGTAACTTCATCTCCTAACAGACGTTGAAACGCTTACCTTTTATTTATAATAATTTATCCACTCAAGTTCTGTTTTAGAGCCACTCTGTGGTCGCTTCTTAAAACACTCAAGTATCAAGTCCGATGCTAATGTAACCATTCCAACGAACAGATACTGTGATCAACAACCACTCCATGGAAACGTTTTCAGTCAAATATCCAAAGTGAGAGATCGAACAATAAAACCCTCGAATTGATAGAGAATATCGCTAATTAAAGTGCTCAAAACAGTTCATTGTGTGAAGTAACGCATGAGAACGATTACATAAGTACAGTATCACGCTGGGAATACCTACAGTTCTCCAATCTATACGGGCACATCAAATTGATTTGATAGTTCATGACGGCTTATTAAAGGCAATAAAAAACCGCGTAATTTCACCTACGCGGTTCATCAAATATAAAGCCTATGCTAAAACTTACTCGATACGTTCAAACTTAATCAGCATCGCTGTTTCTGCGTCAAGTATTGGCATCGTCAGCCCCACCTCGGCACACCAAGCACCTGATAATTCACAGCAAGACTCTGTCCATGGCGGTTGATAATTCACAATATCATCGTAATTTGACGGTTTATCAATCACAGATACCTTGTATAAACTTTGTGGATCTAGCCCAGGTATACGCAAATGACCACTCAATGAATTGGTTGGCATCGCAAGCTGTGCAATCATCACCACAGCTACTGACACATCTTCGGAGACGACCGCATGGATTTGATGGGCACTATCGTCCGTTGGAACTCGCCAAGTTCTCCCGCTATGCAGTAACGGGCGCAGCATCTTATGTAGCTTGATGTAGTGTTCAAAGCCCTGCTTCTCTTCTTGCACTTCTTTCACAGGATCTAATTCAATCCCCATATGACCAAACAGTGCTGTTAGACCACGAAACTCAATACTATGACGACGACGAGTGCTGTGGCAGTGGCTCGCACCAATATGGCTTCCCATTACCTCAGGGGGGAAGAAGTAACTCATCCCACGCTGAATCGTTTGTCTTTCCAGCGCGTCATTGTTATCAGACGCCCAAAAACGTTGCGTACGCTTAAGAACCTCAAAATCGATACGACCACCACCAGCCGCACACGATTCAATATCAACCATTGGGTGCTTCTCTCGGACTTTATCGACCAACTCATAATAACGAGCGGTTTGTTGATGGGCCGCAGCCCTGCCTAGATGCGCAGGTTGTACAACTTCTCGGTTCATATCCCACTTAATGTAAGCAATGTTGTACTTACTTAAGAAGTGATCAACACGCTCAAACAGAAAGTCGAATGCTTGTTGATTCTGAAGATCGATAACATATTGATTGCGACCCGTTGGTTGTTCATAGCCATCTACGGCGAGCAACCATTCTGGGTGAGCTCGGTATAAGTCAGAATCCTTATTGATCATCTCAGGTTCGAACCACAATCCAAACTCCATACCCAACTGATTAACGTGTTCAACTATCGGCTCTAAACCATTTGGATACTTTTCTTCATCTAAGAACCAATCCCCTAGTGCTGCCTTGTCACCGCAGCGCCCTTTAAACCAACCATCATCAATGATAAAGCGCTCTACTCCCATATCCGCGGCTTGGCTAGCCATCGACATAATATAATCAGGATCATGGTCAAAATAGATGCCTTCCCATGTATTAAGATGGATAGGACGAGGCTTTTGTACGAAAGACTCCGGCAAGATGGATCCACGCACATGTGAGTGGAACTGGTGGCTCATTCCATTTAGTCCTTCCGAACTGAAACTTGCATATAACCAAGGTGTCGTTAAGCTTTCACCTTCATCCAATGCAATCTCGCCCGGTAGATAAATAACTTCCGCTTGCACGTAGCGACGACCGTCTGCTTTTACATCCGCGCGCAATCTATGGTTACCACTCCAAGCGAAGTGAATCCCCCATACATCACCTGCCATTTCATTGAAATTAGCCGTACCGACAACCATCGCTGGATAATGTTCGTGAGACGTTCGTCCGCGACGATTTTCTTGTTGATAGCCCCCCTGCTGTAAGGGTTGACGCACCGTTTGGAACTCATGTACCCAGCGGCCGTAGTACGTCATCAACTCCTTAGCTCTTGCTGGTAATGGTAAAGTATTGGCGAGACGACTCACCTGATAAAGGCCGGCTTTAACGTTGGTTAAGGTGTGACGAGATTTCACAACATCATGTTTATCGAGGCATAACTCGGTTGTTAAACGTAAGCCTGCACGTATATCTTCACTCTCAATGATTAGGCTAGATGGTGTTTGTTGAACATCCGTAATAGAGAAAACAGGCGCCCAGTCCAATCCGTCTCGGTGCCCTTCTAATGCCGGACTGCTGAAAACACCGCGCCCGAGCTCTGGGCTCAGAGACATAGCAACATCATTATCAAGGCGGCCGTATGGAACCGGTCTTTCAAGAGAAACACGGAAGCTAGCTAAATCACCACGAACGGGAGCTCCCCAATGAAGAATTTCGGCAAAATCGCCAAGTTCTACAATCAGTTGCGAGTGTTGACCGGTAATATCAATTAGGGATTTATTCGTCATTTTTTTAACCTTAACGCGTTTAATTACCCCGTATCATAATTATTAAGCCCAGAGTTTCTGTGATCAAACTCGAAATCATGAAAACGTTTCCAGTAAATATTCAAGACTGATAACTTTGGTAAATAGCTCCTAATTCAAAGATTTAGATTGACCACCATTCCATCTCATATTGCCTACCTCTAGGTAGAATTGAACTTTCCACTCTAAATAAAGCAATATAAAACGATAATTAATGGCAATTTAATCTTTTAAATTCAGTACATTAAATCAAAGTTCCCATTAACACATAGGCTAAAATACATTTCCTCTTGAACTGATCACATCACACTCGTATTCTTAGATCTTCGAGTACATCTATGAAGTGTCTCTCTGGGTCCTAACTTTTACATTCCAGCTTGACGGTACAGAACACGATGCTTGTAGCCTTGCTGCTGCATTTGCTTTGATACTTACTTCCTTGTCTCACGAGCCCAGTTATCATTAACTGGGCTGCTTTTCCTCAAAGCCCTCGAACAACCCGACACTCAAAGTACCTCAAACCCGCTTCACCTCAAATTCCAAGACAACCAACAGCATAATCACTCCCTCTAAACCACCGCATAGCACTGAGTAAAGAAAACGATTCCACTTTAAAATCACAAAACCTAGCGTAAAAACACCTATACAAGCCCAATAATCAGAGCAAAATCACACAAAATAATCACAAACCCATCAATAGCATAAAAATGCCAACTTCGTCATGAAAACGTTTCCAAAGTTTATTTACACTCTCGCTCGAGTTAGGACTCAAACATAAAAATATCCATAAATAAAAAATAATGGAGACACTTCATGAAACAAAAAATGCTAGTCAAAGCATTAGGATTCACTCTGGCCCTCACCCCATTAATCAGCTTCGCTGCAGTGGAGAACGTAACGTATTTTGGTTATGCAAAATGGGGCAACATCTACACCGATAATGACCAACATAACGACGGCAAAGGAGAACGCAACGACGTTATTCGAGCGGGCCAAGGTTACGGTAACTACCGTTTAGGTAATGAACTAAATTGGTGGGAAGCGGGAGTGAAAGCCGATGTATGGCGTGACAATGACGCCTATTTTGACACCACGATTTATCTAGGCAGTGGAGATAGCTGGGGAGACGTGAGTACGATTCAGCTTTGGTCAGCAGGCCATGGGCTTATCGACGGCCAACCCAACGCAAAAATTTGGGCAGGTGAACGTTTTTACCGTCGCCACGAAGTCCACATGATAGATGTGAAGTACTGGGATACATCCAGCACCGGTCTTGGTATTGAAGATTGGGATCTCGGCTTTGCTGATGCTCACTTAGCTTGGATGGCACCAAACTCTTCAAGTGACGATGGACGCAGCCTTCATAACATCGATGCCCGCTTAAGTGGCATTGAGCTAAGTGAAACAGCAGACCTAACACTCGGCCTAAACTACGTAACCACGCAGAACTCAAGCTACGACGATAAAGACATTACTACTTCTGGCGCAATGCTCTCTGCTCTTTACCGTCAAGCTTGGAACTACGGTTCAAACACCTTGGCCTTCCAATATGGTACCGATGCGTTGGCAGGTGGATTAATGAGTGCTGAAGGTGGATCAAACAGAAAATACAGCACGGGTGTGGAACACGATGGTTCTAGCTGGCGCCTATTTAACCACGGTGACTTGAATATCAGTGAAGATGTTCAAGTGATGTACTCCATCGCTTATCAAGACAAAAACCTAGATAACAACGATGGTGAGAAGTGGTTCAGTGTCGGAGCTCGTCCTCAATATGCTTGGACAGATTACATGTCGACAGCATTAGAGGTGGGTTACGAAACGGTAGAAGCTCAAAACGGCTCGGGCACCAACGATATGTATAAAGTGACCGTGGCTCAAATGTTCCAAGCTGGAAAAGGGGTATGGGCTCGTCCATCTATTCGTATTTTTGCGACGTACTCTGAATCCAACAACGAATGGGATCGTGGTAACGAAGTGTATGGCACGGCGACGAGCATCAATGCAGAGACCGTCGATGAAATTACCTTTGGTTTCAACGTAGAAACTTGGTGGTAAACACAGAAACAAAGCGTCAATTCAACCATTGAGTTGGCGCTTGAAACTGGAATAGCAAATTTAATGGGGAAGCCAATGGTTCCCCCCTTTACAAAGGCAGTAATGAGATGAAATTAAAATCATTGGTAGTCATTGTCGCGGCATTAACTGTAAGCGCATGCAGCGGGATACCAGAACAAGAACTCAATACTGATTTCAATAGCAGTGCATGTTGTTCTCAACTCAGCGCGCTACCTATCACTCAATTATCTATTCCATTCCACCAGCAAGTCATCATGGACGGTGATTTACCGACCCTTTCCTCTTCATTGTTAAATGACAATACACAAGCGGATAGCCAACGCTTTCCGACCATCGCGTACCAAATCAGTGACACGACAGAATCGCTGTCCTTGCTCATTCGTTCATACATTAAAAATGATGCGCTATTCGCACCGTCTATTTATGTCTTTGACAAACAATGGCGACTGCTTGGTCAATACAGTACTAACGACTTCACTTACTACCCGACAACGATGCAAGGGTTAGAAAGAATTGAAGCATCAATTGCACTCGAACCTCAACGAGACAACGCGCAATTTATTGTGGTCAGCGCCGATAGCACTAAGTTAGATAGCGCCATCAATCGAATTCATCCTGAAGATCTGTATTCAGAATCTCAGCAGGTTATTGGCAATAAGCAACTGCCGTTGACTGCGACGTTGAGCTACGTAGGTGTCATTGATGTTACGGCGAGCAAATCAACAAACAGTGCGGTTTTGACTCTATTGGCTGAGCTTGGTGTTTCATCCGACAATGAACCCGAAACCTTAGGTTCAAAGCAAGTTTCTCAACCATCAAATCAGACAATTGAAACCAATCAAAAGGCGCAATGGCTGAATATCCAAAAAGACATTGAGCAAGCCCTAAACAACAATGACATCAAACAAGCTGCATTTATTGCTAATCAAGCGGCCGAACAGGGCATACCCGAAGCAAAAGATTATTTATTAAAACAGCTCGCTGAATAGCTGAATAAGCCAACAGAACAATACGCATAACCAACGATTTGATAACGGTCATCACGGCTTAAAAGACCGATGACTTAATAGAATTATTACCCATATTGAACACTTTAAGAGTAGGAATACCATGAAGGCATTTTCAAACATCATCCAAAGACGCGATTGGGAAAACCCACAGTCTGTGAATATCCACTGCCTTAATGCGCACAGCCCATTATCAAGCTACCGCAACCTTAAGCACGCTCGAGACGGCATTGAGTCACAACGTAAATCTCTTAATGGACAATGGAAGTTCAAATACTTTGATGCACCTGAACAAGTTGACGGTGAATTTATCGAAACAAGTTTCAATGACTCGCAATGGGACGAGATTACCGTACCATCAAACTGGCAAATGCAAGGCTACGATAAACCTATCTACGCCAACGTAAAATACCCATTTGAAGTGAACCCACCGTTTGTACCGGCAGAAAACCCAACCGGTTGTTACCGCACTCAAATTACGTTGACTAAAAATGACCTAAAGAACACCCAACGTATTATCTTTGATGGCGTTAATTCCGCTTTTCACCTTTGGTGTAATGGCAATTGGGTTGGTTACAGCCAAGATAGTCGCTTACCTGCCGAGTTCGACTTAACTCAGTATCTAACGGTTGGCGATAATACACTGTCTGTTATGGTGATACGTTGGTGTGATGGTAGCTATTTAGAAGACCAAGATATGTGGTGGCTAAGCGGTATTTTCCGTGATGTGACCTTACTAGCTAAACCAAAGCAGTGCATTGAAGATGTGTTCGTTACGCCGGACTTAGACGCATGCTATCGCGATGGTTCACTGTCTATTGTCACCAAAATTACGGCACCAGACACTTACCAAGTTCAGGTTCAACTGTTTGACGGTGAAAACGCGGTGACTGAACCGCTTATCGATCGCCCTCATAATCGACGAATTGACGAGCGTGGCACCTACGATGATGTGGTATTCCAAACTCTTCATGTTCGAGATCCGAAGAAATGGAGCGCAGAAGTTCCTAACCTTTACCGAATTGTCGTGTCATTGCTTGATAGGCAAGGTAACCACATAGAAAGTGAAGCTTATCAAGTTGGATTCCGTAAAGTCGAAATGACAGACGGTCAGCTAAAGCTAAACGGCAAACCGCTATTGATTCGCGGCGTCAACCGTCATGAGCATCACCCAGAGTTGGGGCATGTGATGACAGAAGAAGACATGATCCGCGATATCTGTCTAATGAAGCAGTACAACTTCAATGCTGTGCGCACCGCTCACTACCCTAACCACCCACGATGGTACGAGCTGTGTGACGAATACGGTTTATATGTGTGTGATGAAGCGAACATCGAGACCCATGGCATGCAGCCTATGAATCGCTTGTCTGCGGATCCGCAATGGGCACACGCTTATATGAGTCGCTATACGCAAATGGTCATGCGTGATAAGAACCACCCTTCTATCATCATCTGGTCTTTGGGCAACGAGTCAGGGCACGGTAGCAGCCACAATGCGATGTATGCTTGGTCGAAACAGTACGATCCTTCTCGCCCGGTACAGTATGAAGGCGGTGGTTCAAATACCACAGCGACCGATATCATTGCGCCAATGTACGCACGTGTTAACAGCACTATCGAAGACGATGCCGTTCCAAAATGGTCTATCAAGAAATGGGTTTCTCTGCCTAACGAGCAACGCCCGCTTATTCTTTGTGAATACGCACACGCAATGGGTAACAGTTTGGGTAGCTTTAATGATTACTGGGATGCATTCCGAGAATATCCTCGCCTACAAGGCGGTTTCATCTGGGATTGGGTTGACCAAGGACTAAGCCAATGGGATGAAAACGGTGAACACTTCTGGGCCTACGGTGGAGACTTTGGCGATGTCATCAACGACCGTCAGTTCTGCATCAACGGTTTGATCTTCCCAGATCGCAGCGTACACCCGACCTTGGAAGAGGCGAAATACTGCCAGAGAATGATCAATGTGACGTTAGCAGAGCAAACTGAAGATCAATGCCGCCTAACGGTAACCAATGAAAACCTGTTCCGAGCGACTGACAATGAAATCTTACGCTGGCAATTGCTCGAAAATGGCATCGTGATTCAATCAGGGCAACAAGTCTTATCCGTTGCTGAAGATAGTAAACAAGAGCTGGTAATTGACCTCGCTTTCACACCAAAAGCACAAGCCGAATATCATCTCAACACCGATATTACTCTGACTCATTCAACCAAGTGGGCAGAAGAAGGCCATGTTTGTGCGACGGAGCAATTTGCTTTACGTAACCATGCTGGCTTGCAACTCCCGATCACGGCAAATGCTTTGGCTCCCCAGTTACATCAGCAAGACAATAAAGTGGTCGTGTCTAGCCTAGATGAAACACATCAATGGCAATGGGATACAGAGAGTGGATTGTTGACCCACTGGATCGTTGATGGGCAACCGCAAGTTATCAAGGCACCTGTCGATAACTTCTATCGCGCGCCACTTGATAACGACATTGGTATCAGTGAGATAGACAACATCGACCCAAATGCATGGGCTTGTCGCTGGGAACTTGCAGGCATTGGTCAATGGGAGCGTCAGTGTACAAGTTGTGTCGTGCAAGCGCTCGCAGACTCAGTACAAGTGGCGTCAGTATTCGCCTACCAATTTAATGGCCAAATCCAAGCGATTACCAAATGGCAATACACCTTAAATAACCTAGGCGAAATGAATATCGCGGTTGATGTCAACTTAGCCGATCACTTACCACCGATGCCACGCATTGGTCTTGAGATGGAGCTACCTTTACCACTCGAAACTGCCAATGAAACTCCAGTATCGTGGCTGGGATTAGGTCCTTTTGAAAACTATCCAGACCGTTTGGCTGCTGCTCGATTCGGTTTACACAAACAGACACTGGATCAGATGCATACGCCGTATATATTCCCAACCGATAGCGGGTTACGTTGCGGAACCAAAAACTTGAAAGTAGGAAATATCGGGATCGAAGGCGATTTTTCATTCAGTGTGAGTCAGTACAGCCAGCAACAATTAACGGATGCTAAGCATACCAATGACCTGACTCGTGAAGAGAAAATCTATGTACGCGTAGATCACCAACATATGGGTGTTGGTGGTGATGATTCTTGGAGTCCAAGTGTTCACCAAGAGTTTCAACTCACCGACAATCAATATCGTTATCAGGTTACGCTAACAAGCGCATCGTAAGTAGATTCTGACCAAGCGGCTTGCTCTAAGCCACTTGGTTCCCCTATTACTTTGGGTTACCTGTGATTACCTTACTTCACGCGACAACAGCTCACACGACAGCAGTCCACACGCCAATGTGACTCAAAAGCCAAGCTCAAATCTAGAGCTTGGCTTATTATTTTCAAACTAGTCAGCCAATCAAAAATAAACCATCAAACCTCGTCATATTTGATGTTTAATATTTGAATTGCCTAACTATCCGTTGTTAAATGTCCAACCACCAGCACACAGCATTATATTCAGAATAAGAGAGCGGAATGGCTACCATTAAAGATGTTGCGAAGGAAGCAGGCGTATCAATCGCGACCACCTCTCGAGTAATCAACAATGCACCTCACACCAGTGAAACCGCAATTGCGGCGGTAAAAGCCGCTATGGAAAAACTCGGCTATCGCCCAAATGCCAACGCCCGTGCATTGGTCAGCAAATCTTCAAACGCGATTGGTGTACTGGTTAATGATGTTTCTGCCCCGTTCTTCGGCTCGATGATCAAAGCCATTGATACCGTGGCAAGTGAGCAAGAAAAGCAGCTACTGATTGGCAGCGGCTACCATGACGCGACCAAAGAGCGTAATGCGATTAACTTGCTGATCAACAGCCGCTGCGAATCACTCGTGGTTCATAGCAAAGGCATTAGCGACGAAGAATTGGTTAAGCTAGCCAATGAAGTGCCCGGCTTAGTTCTCATCAACCGAATTGTTCCCGATATCGAACACCGCTGTATTGCTCTCGACAACCGCCGCGGCTCTTACATCGCGACTGAGTATTTGATTAAAAACGGCCACAAGCACATTGGCTACATCTGCTCGAGTCACGATATTGAAGATGCTCACGACCGCTTAGGTGGCTATTTGGATGCATTGAAAGATCACGGTATTGAATCGAACGATGAGTACATCGAATATGGTGAACCTGACGAGCTAGGCGGTGAGCAAGCCATGGTTAACTTAATGGCAAAAAACACAGATATCACAGCCATTGCAACGTATAACGACTACATGGCAGCAGGCTGTTTGGCGTTATTACAAGAAAATGGCGTTCGTATTCCAGAAGATATATCAGTTATTGGGTTTGATGACGGCCACATTGCTCGCTTCATCTACCCTCGATTGACCACCATTCGTTACCCAATTCAAGTCATGGCTAATCAAGCGGTTAAGCTCTCTCTGCAACTCGCAAGTGACGAGCCAAAAGAACACACGGAACATAAGCTATTTATGCCAATTTTGGTGCGCAGAGCCTCTGTTCGAAACATTAATTGAGAAAGCTCAGGTTCATAAAGACTAAGTCATTTCGTTCCTCGACACTTTTTACAACAAAGAAAATAGGATTGATTCGATGAGTTATCATTGAGTTAATCTTATTTTTCATTCCCCGCAAATACCCACCTATACTTAACCTGATCCATCTTAATCAAACGGTTACCCGTTGATTTTTTCACCAAGTGTCTAAATCCCTAGTGATCCTTGGTTGTTATTAGGTGAGCAAAGCAGGATAATATCGGGATCGGAATCTCAAGAATTAATCCATTATGACCGAATACCTTTTGTTGTTGGTTGGCACAGTGCTGGTCAATAACTTTGTGCTAGTGAAGTTTTTAGGACTATGTCCATTTATGGGAGTCTCCAAGAAACTGGAGACTGCGATTGGCATGGGCCTCGCGACGACTTTCGTTCTAACGTTAGCGTCGGTCTCTGCATACCTAGTAGAAACCTACATCCTTACCCCTCTGGGTATTGAATACCTGCGTACCATGAGTTTCATCTTGGTTATCGCGGTGGTTGTTCAATTTACGGAAATGGTCGTTCACAAAACCAGCCCGACTCTTTATCGCCTGCTGGGTATCTTTCTGCCTCTTATCACCACCAACTGTGCGGTATTAGGTGTGGCACTTCTGAACATCAATGAAAACCACAACTTCATTCAGTCGATCATCTATGGTTTCGGCGCAGCGGTGGGTTTCTCTCTTGTATTGATCTTATTTGCTGCAATGCGTGAACGTATTGCGGTTGCTGATGTTCCAATGCCATTCAAAGGCGCATCGATTGCGATGATCACAGCAGGCCTAATGTCTCTGGCATTCATGGGCTTTACTGGGTTGGTGAAATAAACATGAGTACCATTTTAATTGCGATCATTGCGCTAGCCGTTTTAGCCGCTGTTTTTGGCGCTATTTTGGGCTTTGCTTCTATCCGTTTTAAAGTTGAAGCTGATCCTATCGTCGATCAAATCGACACCATTTTACCGCAAACTCAATGTGGCCAGTGTGGCTACCCTGGCTGTCGCCCATACGCAGAGGCGATCGCTAACGGAGACAAGATCAACAAATGTCCTCCGGGCGGCCAAGCAACCATTGAGAAGCTAGCAGATTTAATGGGCGTAGAAGTTGAAGACTCCGCTCATGACTTAGATAACAAAGTAAAAACCGTTGCCTTCATTCACGAAGATATGTGTATCGGCTGTACCAAGTGTATTCAAGCCTGCCCTGTTGACGCCATTGTTGGTGGCACCAAGGCACTGCACACAGTAATTAAAGATGAATGTACAGGTTGTGATCTATGTGTCGCACCGTGCCCTACTGACTGTATTGAAATGATTCCAGTGGCAACAACGACTGAAAATTGGAAATGGCAGATGAACATCATCCCTTTTACTGATATCACTAACCAAGCGACTGATGCGACTGCGTCAGAGCCTAAAGCATAGGGTTAGTATGATCTCTTTAATTGAACAAATTCGCACGGGCTCTATTTGGAACTTCCCTGGTGGCGTGCACCCTGCTGAAAACAAGAAACAGTCGAATACTACTGATATCGTCCATGCAAGGCTTCCAGAAGAAATCGTTCTTCCTGTGAAACAGCACATCGGTAAGCCGGGGAACCTATTGGTTGCTGCTGGCGACACTGTGTTAAAAGGTCAGCAACTTACGGCCTTAGACACAGGTTTTACTTTGCCAGTACACGCACCAACATCGGGTGTGATTACCGCTATCGAACCGCGAACTACCGCTCACCCTTCAGGCTTGAGCGAAATATGCGTGGTTATTAAACCTGATGGCCTAGACACTTGGATTGAAAAAAATCCAGTTGAAGATTTTTCGACAAAGACTTCTGACGAACTGCTTGATGTGATTCGCCAAGCTGGTATTTCAGGCATGGGCGGCGCAGGTTTCCCTACGGCTAAGAAGCTTCAATCAGGCTTAGGTCGTACCGACATTTTGATCGTCAACGCTGCGGAATGTGAACCTTACATCACCTCTGATGACAAGTTGCTTCAAGAACATGCCGACGAAGTATTAAACGGCATCGAAGTGGTTGAACACATTCTTCAACCAAAGCTGACGGTTATCGGCATTGAAGACAACAAACCAGATGCGATAAAAGCACTTGAGATTGCAGCGAAAGACAAAGATATCGTCATTCGCGTTATCCCAACCAAATACCCTTCTGGTGGTGAGAAGCAACTTATCAAGATCCTCACCAACAAAGAGGTTCCAGCTGGCGGCATTCCTGCAGACATTGGTGTTTTGGTTCAGAACGTCGGCTCTCTTTACTCGATTAAGCGAGCGGTAATTGACGGCGAACCTGTGGTTAACCGCGTTGTGACATTAACCGGTAAAACCTTTAAGCAACCTCGTAACGTTTGGGCGCTATTAGGCACACCAGTACATGAGTTACTTGAAGAGTTTGGCTACAAAGCAGATAAAAAACTGCCGCGTTTAATTTTGGGCGGCCCGATGATGGGCTTTACCTTGCCGCATGCCAATGTGCCAATCACCAAAACGTCGAACTGTATTTTGGCGCCAACGCGTCGTGAGATCTCACCAAGCACTTACGAGATGGAATGTATCCGTTGCAG
Source organism: Vibrio sp. 10N.222.55.C6 (assembly GCF_041473395.1). NCBI lineage: Bacteria > Pseudomonadati > Pseudomonadota > Gammaproteobacteria > Vibrionales > Vibrionaceae > Vibrio > Vibrio sp. 10N.222.55.C6. The sequence continues at coordinate 114,934 of NZ_JBFRSD010000002.1, read as the reverse complement.
CGCATGTGCTGAAGCTTGCCCTGCGTCTCTACTTCCTCAACAACTGCAATGGCACGCCAAAGCCAACGAGTTGGATAAGTGTGAAGAGCTAAATATTAAAGACTGTATTGAATGTGGTGCATGTGCATTTGTCTGCCCAAGCGAAATCCCTCTTGTTCAGTACTATCGCCAAGCAAAAGCTGAAATCAAAACTCGAAAAGATGAAGCCGCTGCTGCAGAACGCGCCAAGATTCGTTTTGAAGAGAAGAACGCTCGTATGGAGCGTGATAAAGCCGAACGTGAAAACCGCTTTAAAAAAGCCGCAGATAACCGCCGTAAAGATATGAAAACATCCGGCGGTGATGATGCTATTGCTGCTGCGATTGCTCGTGTTAAAGCACAAAAAGCCGCTGCGGATCAGGCTCCGAATGAAGAACCAGCAGTGAAACCTGCGGTTGCTGCCGCTATTGCGAAGGCAAAAGCGAAACAAGCTGCAGCTCAAAAAGCGGAAGGCGCTGAACCAGACAACTCTGAAATGTCTAAACTGCGTGAAGAGCGCAAGCGTCAAGCGAGAGAGCGCAAGGCACAACAAGCAGCAGCCGATACTCCTGCAGAAAGCTCAGGCGATACGAAGAAAGACGCCGTTGCTGCTGCGATTGCTCGCGCTAAAGCGAAGAAAGCACAGCAAGCGGAATCTGCTTCGGATGCTCCTGTTGAAAGCTCTGGCGATGCTAAGAAAGATGCTGTCGCTGCGGCCATTGCTCGTGCTAAAGCCAAGAAAGCTCAACAAGCTGAATCTGCTGCTGAAGCTCCTGCTGAAAAATCCGGCGATGCCAAGAAAGATGCTGTTACTGCCGCTATCGCTCGTGCTAAAGCCAAGAAAGCACAACAAGCAGGTTCAGCTTCCGAGGCTCCAGTTGAAAGTACTGGCGACGCTAAAAAAGACGCCGTTGCTGCAGCTATCGCTCGTGCTAAAGCGAAAAAAGCCCAACAAGCAGAATCAGCTGCTCAAACCGAAAGTGAAGCTCCAGCTGAAAGCTCTGGCGACGCTAAGAAAGATGCCGTCGCTGCTGCGATTGCTCGTGCTAAAGCGAAGAAAGCTCAACAAGCTAAGCAAGACGAAACGGCAGAAACTCCTGAGCCAGTGGTTGAAGTGGAAGCTGAAACTCAACAAGAGTCAGTCGATCCTAAGAAAGCTGCAGTTGCCGCCGCGATTGCTCGTGCTAAAGCCAAGAAAGCACAGCAGGCTAAGCAAGACGAAACAGCAGAAACTCCTGAGCCAGTGATTGAAGTTGAAGCTGAAACTCAACAAGAACCAGTCGATCCTAAAAAAGCAGCTGTTGCTGCCGCTATTGCTCGTGCTAAAGCAAGAAAAGCACAGCAAGAGCTAGATAAAAAGAATAATGAGGAGAAAGAGTAGTGGCCTTCTTTATCGCCAGCTCACCGCACGCGCATAGCCGTAGAAGCACCCCAGATCTAATGAAATGGGTGGCTATTTGTGCATTGCCAGGTCTACTAGCTCAAACCTACTTCTTTGGATGGGGTACCCTCATCCAGTTAGTATTTGCTATTGCACTTGCTGTTACCTTTGAAGCAGCCGTCATGCTATTGAGAAAACGCCCGCCAGTAATGGCACTGCGTGATTACAGTGCTGTTGTAACCGCTTGGCTACTGAGTGTCGCGATTCCCCCACACTCTCCGTGGTGGATCCTCGTCATTGGTATGTTCTTCGCTATTATTATCGCGAAACACTTATACGGCGGCCTAGGGCAGAACCCATTTAACCCTGCGATGGTCGCTTACGTTGTTTTGCTGATTTCATTCCCAGTTCAAATGACCAGTTGGAATGCTCCCGCGAGCCTGACAGCAGAAGCAACAAGCTTTATTGACTCATTCTTGATGATCTTTACTGGTTTCAATAATGAAGGCTTGTCTTTACAACAAGCTCGCCTTGGTATTGATGGCACCACTATGGCGACGCCACTCGATGCCTTCAAAACCGCACTAACGGCAGGTAACACGGCTTCTGAAGCTCTGTCTCAACCTCAATTTAGCTGGTTAGCTGGCGTGGGTTGGGAATGGGTAAACCTTGCTTACCTTATTGGTGGCTTAGTGCTTATCAAGCAACGCGTGATTCAATGGCATATCCCAGTAGCGTTTCTGGGAAGCTTGACCCTATTTAGCCTAGTGTTCTTGATGTTCACTCCTGGCGAGACCGCATCACCGACCATTCATCTATTGTCTGGTGCGACTATGCTCGGCGCATTTTTCATTGCGACCGACCCAGTTTCAGCATCCACGACAGTCAAAGGTCGCTTGGTGTTTGGTGCTCTGATCGGCGGTTTAGTCTTTATCATCCGCAGTTGGGGTGGTTTCCCTGATGGCGTGGCGTTTGCTGTATTGTTAGCCAACATGTGTGTTCCACTGATTGACTACTACACCAAACCTCGCACATACGGTCACTAAGGGAGCGGATACCATGCTAAATGCAATTAAGAAAAACGGCCTTGTACTCGCGATTTTTGCGTGTGCTTCGACGGGTTTGGTCGCGGTAACTCACTACCTGACCAAAGATCAGATCAAACAACAAGAACAGGCTCAGTTACTGTCTGTTCTTAACCAAGTGATCCCACACGATCAGCACGACAACGAGCTGTTTTCGTCTTGTACTTTGGTTCAAGCAGAAGAGCTTGGTACTGAGCAAGCGATGCCGGCTTACATTGCTAAGCTTAATGGTGAGCCAAGCGCGATTGCGATCGAAGCGATTGCACCAGACGGCTACAATGGCGCGATTAAAGTCATTGTTGGAATGAAAACTGACGGTACTATTTTAGGTACTCGCGTGCTTTCTCACCAAGAGACTCCGGGCTTGGGTGATAAGATTGATCTGCGTGTGAGTGATTGGATTCTTTCGTTTGCAGGTAAGCAAGTGACGGATTCTAATCTAGACCGTTGGAAGGTTCGTAAAGACGGTGGTGATTTTGACCAGTTTACTGGCGCTACTATCACGCCAAGAGCAGTCGTGAAGTCAGTCAAACAAGCGGTCCAGTACGTTAACCAAAACAACCAAGCATTGCTTGCTCAACCTCTAAATTGTGGTGGTGAATAATGAGTGACCATAAAACATTGATCAAAAATGGCATGTGGGCCAATAACCCTGCCCTAGTGCAACTTCTTGGGTTATGTCCGCTGCTGGCTGTATCGTCAACAGTCACTAACGCACTTGGGCTAGGCATTGCTACCTTGCTTGTACTGGTCGGCTCAAACGTTTCTGTTTCTTTGGTTCGTAATCATGTGCCAAAAGAAGTACGTATCCCAGTATTCGTAATGATCATTGCCTCGCTAGTAACCTGTGTTCAATTGCTGATGAACGCTTACGCCTATGGGCTTTACCTCTCTTTGGGTATCTTCATCCCGCTGATCGTAACCAACTGCATCATCATTGGTCGTGCGGAAGCCTTCGCTTCAAAAAATGAAGTGCTACCAGCGGCTCAAGATGGTTTCTGGATGGGTCTAGGCATGACATCAGTATTGGTCGTGTTAGGTGCGATGCGTGAGATTATTGGTAACGGGACCCTATTTGATGGCGCAGACCTGCTGCTTGGTGACTGGGCTTCGGTGTTACGAATCCAGATATTCCAATTTGATAACAGCTTCTTGTTAGCCCTGCTTCCACCGGGTGCCTTCATTGGTGTTGGTTTCTTAATTGCTTTGAAAAATATCATCGATAACCAAGCAAAATCTAGACAACCAAAACAAGAAAAACCAGTCATTGAACGCGCTCGCGTTACCAATGCCTAATAAGTTAAATTAGCTTAAACCTCGCTGAGTTAGCTCAACCACTCAGCGGGGGAAATCAGATCTAAACAGTACATATAATAATGACGCTCATAAGAGCGCGTAACCGATGATAAAGCAGAAGCAATCCAAGCTTCATGCCCTAACTATTTGAAAGTAATGTCGCTATGAACAATGTAAAACGAGTAGAAATACTTGAGCGTTTAAGAGAAAACAATCCAAAGCCAGAGACTGAGCTTAACTGGAACAGCCCATTCGAGCTGCTGATTGCCGTTCTATTGTCTGCACAAGCAACCGATGTCAGCGTGAACAAGGCGACGGATAAGCTGTACCCTTTAGCCAACACTCCGCAAGCAATTTTCGACCTAGGTGTTGATGGCTTAAAAGAGTATATCAAGACCATCGGCCTATTTAACTCAAAAGCAGAAAACACCATCAAAACGTGTCGTATGCTGCTTGACCTACATAATGGTGAAGTACCGGAAGATCGCGCTGCATTAGAAGCCCTTCCAGGTGTCGGTCGTAAAACAGCAAACGTAGTGTTAAATACCGCATTCGGTTGGCCAACCATTGCCGTTGATACTCACATCTATCGTGTATCAAACCGCACTAAGCTAGCGATGGGTAAAACCGTCGACGATGTCGAAGCAAAACTACTTAAAGTTATCCCAAAAGAATTCAAACTGGATGTCCACCATTGGCTCATTCTTCATGGACGTTACACCTGTGTCGCACGTAAACCACGCTGTGGCAGCTGTATCATTGAAGACCTCTGTGAATTCAAAGAAAAGAGCGAAGATTAGTCTTTCCGTTCACAACGATTAATCAATACGGCAGCGCTTAAAGCGCTGCTTTTTTATTGCCACTCTCTAGAATCCGCCTCTACATAAGTTTTCACTTCTAATTCTGCGTTCCCAAGACAACAGGCATAAAAAATCCCGCCTTTTATGGCGGGATTCAATTATTTAGCTAAGAAGTCTGTCTTAGATAAACTCCACTTTAGTCACTTCTTTGATAGCAGATAGAACAAATGTTGGTACTGCTGCAATGAAGATTAACGATATTAAGTGATTAAACTCTAGCGCTTCTGTGCTGAATACCAACTGACCGAAGCTTGTGTACACAACGCTTAAAGACAAGATAGCCGATACTGCCACCGCACCAAGTAGGTAGTGGTTAGTGAACGGATTCTTACGATAAATCGTTGTAAACGTACGTGCATCGAACAAGCTCCAAAGTTGAGCAAAGATCAGTGTTAAAAACGCAACGGTTTGTGCGTATTGAGCACTGTAACCACCGTCGAGTGCGTAAGAGAATGTCACAAAGCTTAGACCACCTAATGCGAGACCACGAGTTAGGATACGAGCGCCTAGACCATTAGAGAAGAAGCCTTGGTCACGTTTGCCTGGCTTACGCTCCATGAGATCTTTCTCTTCTGGCTCAACACCGAGTGCGAGTGCTGGTAGACCATCAGAAACGAGGTTAACCCATAAAATCATTAGTGGAGTTAGCGGAAGTACTACATCTGGTCCCATGAGTAGGAATGCAAATAGGATTACCGAAACCTCACCCACGTTCGCTGTAAGTGCTTGGCGGATAAACTTACGTAGGTTATCGAAAATTTGACGACCCTGACGTACCGCCTTCACGATAGTACTGAAGTTGTCATCCAACAGGATAAGGTCACCTGAGTCTTTCGCAACAGACGTACCTGTAATACCCATCGCAACACCAATGTCTGCACGACGCAGTGCTGGCGCATCGTTCACGCCGTCACCGGTCATAGAGGCAACTTCATTGTTCTCTTGCTGCGCTTTTACGATACGCAGCTTGTGCTCTGGAGTAACACGGGCAAATACTGCAACCTGAGAACAGATAGACAACAGCTTCTCGTCATCCATTTGGTCAAGCTCAGCACCCGTTACCACTAGATCGTCTTCGCTACGGATGATTCCGATTTCACGAGCAATCGCTGCTGCCGTGACTGCGTGGTCACCGGTAATCATTACCGTACGAACACCAGCGCTATAACAGCTATTTACTGCATCGCGTACTTCTGGGCGTGGTGGATCCATGATGCCATAGATACCCAGGATGCTGACGTCTTTTTCAAGCTCAGGGAAATCTAACTCAAGCTCTTCTTCTTTTAATTCACGGAAACCAACGGCAAGTGTACGCAGAGCATCACCACCAAAGGTTTGGATTGCCGCTTCAAAGTTTAAATGAAGCTCTTGAGACGGTGCGGTATCGAGAGCCAAGTTGCCTGAAACTTCACAGCCAACCGTTGGTACGAAACCACCGTCAACCATGAAGCTGGTTGATTTACCAAGAACAACATCTGGCGCACCTTTCAATGCTAGGAAGTGCTTACCTTGTGGGTCACGAACGATAACAGAAGCCATCTTACGACCAGAATCGAACGGGAACTTCTTAACGATTGAGTAGCCACCCGTTGATAGCATTTCATCTTGTTTAAGACCTGCTTTTGCAGCTGCAACAATTAGTGCACCTTCTGTCGGGTTGCCACGAACCGTCCATTTACCATCAGCATTTACATATTCAGCATCGTTACAAAGCGTTGCAACAACAAGACCTTTCATCATTGCAGGGCTGTTTGTCGCTTCGACATTGTGACCTTTGGTAATGAATTCACCCTTAGGATCAAAACCTTTACCTGACACATCCCAGTAACGACCAGACACATCGTACGCTTTCATCACCTGCATTTGGTTTTGTGTTAGCGTACCGGTTTTATCTGAACAGATAACGGTTGTAGAACCAAGCGTTTCGATTGCTGCTAGCTGTTTAGCCAAAGCATTATTCTTAACCATCTTAGTCGAGCCCATCGTTAATACGATAGTAACCACCGTTGGTAAACCTTCAGGAATAGCGGCAACCGATAAAGAGATACCTGTTGTTAGGATTTCTAACCATGGCATACCGTGGTAAACACCGATAGCACAAACAATAGCAACAACCACAAGAGCAACAACCAATAATGCGAGTGCGATGGTGTCCATACGCTCTTGCATTGGTGTTTTCGTCTCTTCCGTTTGGTTCATCATATCAGCGATGTGACCAACTTCAGTTTGCATACCTGTGCTTGTTACCACAGCAAGGCCTGTACCTGTAGTCACGATTGTTGTCATGAAGCCCATGTTTTTCTGATCGCCAAGACCAAGGGTCTCATCTTCAAGGCGTTCAGACTGCTTATTCACTGGCTCAGATTCACCGGTCAGTGCAGCCTCATCTACCGTCAGACGGTTTGACTCAAGAATACGAACATCAGCAGGCAGAATATCGCCAGTATTAATTTTGATGATGTCACCAGGAACGAGGGTTTTAGCTGGAACACTGATCCATTTACCATCGCGCATCACTTCGGCTTCTGGAGCTGCCATTTCTTTTAGCGCTTCCATCCCTTTCTGAGCTTTAAATTCTTGCCAGAACGCGATACCAGTATTGATAAGGATAATCACTGCAATAGCAATAGCATCAATCGCGTGGCCAGTAGACCAAGAAACGATTGCACCAACAGCTAGAATAAAAATCAGTGGGTTTTTATATTGATGAATATACAGTTCCCACGCAGAAGCTGACTCTTGTGCAGTCAGTTCGTTAGTGCCGTGCTTCTCTAAGCGTGCATCCGCTTCAGAAGTTGATAAACCTGTCGTTTGATCTGCGTTCAGTTCGTTTAAAACATCTGAACTTTGTTGTGTAAACCATTTACTCGTCATTTGAGTACTCCACATCAATGCCTCACGCCGAGGCTAATGTAATAAAATAATACTTATTCTTATGTGATAGAAAAATCGCACAAATCAAAAGTGAATATTTAGTCGATTTGGTGCGCTTGAAAAACTATATAGTAAGGATTGTCTATTTAGCAAAGATCGCAAAAGATACACTTGATACACACTTGACAACTACTTTGAAAACACAACCACATCAAACATCAAACATAAAACAAACAATACAAGCCCAAACTATTGTTTAAAAAAGATAAGCACAAAAAATAGACACCCTTTGCACTTTCGTAAAAACCATTGGTTATCGGCGTATTTTATCGAAAATTCCTTAATAACGAAGTAAAACATCGGAATAACCTTTCTATAAACAGGGAGATGTTGGCGTAATCATAAATTGATAAAATGGAAAGTTAGATGCCAATTGTAAAAACGAAAGGAAATCAGCAACAAGATGGAGATATAAGTCACAATTCAACAACCAAGGCCATTCTTGGCCATTACAAAAAAGACCAACACTCAAACTTACTATTTATGCAAAACTGCGAATTAAGCGCTAGTGACTGACAAATTAATAAGGCCGTCGCTCTTTAATTTCTTGTAATACAAATAAGAAAAAAGGCAGAGGGGGAGAGTAAGATAGATGATGAGAATAAGAAAATATGACCAAACTCATCATCTCTTTGGTGTTGCTTATGAGCTTGCTCATATATAGTGCTATAAAAGAAACAACCAATAACAAGCTAGGAGCAAATCATGTCAAACGGTCGTATTTTACACACCATGCTACGCGTGGGTGATCTAGACAAGTCTATCGAGTTCTACACCAATGTAATGGGCATGCAGCTATTACGTAAGAACGAAAATAAAGAGTACGAATACACACTGGCTTTTGTTGGCTTTGGTGACGAATCTCAAGGTGCTGTTATTGAGTTAACTTACAATTGGGGCACAACTGAATACGACCTAGGCTCAGCTTTCGGTCACGTAGCGATCGGTGTTGATGATATCTACACTACGTGTGACGCGATTAAAGCCGCTGGCGGTAACGTGACTCGTGAAGCCGGCCCTGTAAAAGGCGGTTCTACTCACATTGCATTCGTAAAAGACCCTGACGGCTACATGATTGAGCTGATTCAGAACAAACAAGCAAGCGCAGGTCTAGAAGGTTAATTCCTTAACCTCTTTGAGAAGTTGGGTTTGAACGCCTGAAGAAATAAAAAAGAAGCGAGCACTATGCTCGCTTCTTTTTTATCACTCTCACCATAATCGATATTCTTTACCAATTATTCTTAACAATCTCATTGATGAAACTTTACATGATAATGATTATCATTTAAATTAACCACCTATTGATTAGTGAGGTAATACAATGATTAGCGAATGGGAAAAACACACGTTACTTGCCGATACTGCATTGCAGCTCGACGATCCTGTACGAAGTATTCTTCATTATCAGCAGGCTTTGAACTTAAGTGAAGAAATTACAGAACGCACCGATATTCAAGCCGATGAACGCTTACTGATCTCGGTGATTTCTTGCCACAATCTTGCTCAATTCTGGCGTTGGGCTGGCGACACTGAATACGAGCTCAAGTATCTTCAACTGGCTTCCGAAAAGGTACTCACACTGATCCCTCAGTGCCCTAATACTCAATGTTCAAGCTTTATCGATTCTATTGGTTGCTGTAAGAAAGCGCTGATCGATTTCATGAAACGCCACCCAAACCCTAAAATTGCCTCTATGGTGGAAAAGATCGATACCGCGACCAACTGTGAAATGATCGCCCGCTTCCGCTTGAATTAAACAAGTTCCGTTAAAACAACGACTCCAAATTTAAAACATAAAAAAGCCCGTCATCAAGACGGGCTTTGTCATTTCAAAACAAGCTGTTGTTTAGCTTAAACCTGTGTGCGACCTAAAGAGATCACAACACGTCGGTTCTTATCTTTACCAATTGGCGAGTTATTGTCCGCAATCGGACGACGCTTGCCATAGCCTTGCACTTGGATACGATCTTCTGGCAGGCCTAGAGATTTGAAGTACTCTCTTAACGATTCTGCTCTGCGCTCTGAAAGGTTTTGGCTAATCCCTTTGCTGTCGACAGAGTCGGTGTACGTTGCCACCAGCACAAGGTCGATGTCTTGGTTATAGCGAACGTAATCGGCAATCTGGCTCAGCCTTTTGCGCGACGACTTGTTCAGCTGGTCGCTGTTGCGGTCGTAATGCAAAATAGTGAAAGAGATATCTTCAAAGCTGTAAGGCAGCAGGTTAGCAACACAGTCACTGAACACATTGTATTTTTCTTGGAACAACACCGACGACAACGACACTTCGATACGTTGATCTCGGCTCTGCCACTCTTGGTAGCTGAATGTCGGATAACGCCCTTTCTCCAACTCACTCAAGATGCCCCAAGCTGTTTGACCGCCGACATAGCCGTCAAATTGCTGGAAGAACTTAATGGTTGTCATACGATCAGCACTTTCACCCGGACGCCAAGGTGGCGGCATAGAGATCAAGCTTACATTGCGCGTCGCACCCATTGGACGGCGCATTTTAAGCTCAAAGTCCAAAATGATTTTTTTACTCGCGCGAGATGAGAACTCAGCATCACCAAAGTTTGGAATTGGGTGGACCAAGCGACATTCAAGTGGCGTGTTGGCTACCATCTCCCATGTCGACTGTTGAGGAGATGCTCCGTAACGCTTTTCTTGTGCCATGACCGATGACGACACAAGTAGCGAAAATAGCATTGAACCTGTTATGAGTTGTTTCTTCATAAAGTGGAGTATCTCTTAAGCAATTCGTTTAACAATGCAGCCAATTGCCGCATTTTTCTCTCACGTTTAAATATGCAATTATCAAGCCGCAATGGGTTAGGTAATTTAAGATTTATTGCCCTTCCCTAGTTTTTATCACTGCTATTATCTGCAATAATGCAGCCTTAATCACACTTATTTGGGCTAACATGACTGTAGAAAACGAAGCTCTGACCCTAAAAAAACGCTTTCGCGGCTATTTTCCAGTGGTCATCGACGTGGAAACCGCAGGGTTTAACGCTGAAACCGATGCATTATTAGAAATCTGTGCCATTACATTAAAAATGGATGAGAACGGAGATCTGCACCCTGCATCAACGCTTCATTTTCACATTGAGCCTTTTGAAGGCGCAAATATAGAGCAGGCAGCATTAGACTTTAACGGAATTAAAGACCCATTTAGCCCATTACGTGGTGCTGTGTCGGAACAAGAAGCCCTTAAAGAAATCTACAAGCTAGTGAGAAAAGAACAAAAAGCTTCAGATTGCAGTCGTGCAATCATGGTTGCTCACAACGCTACATTCGATTTGAACTTCGTTAATGCGGCAAGTGAGCGCTGTAAGCTTAAACGCGTCCCTTTCCATCCATTTGCTACTTTTGACACTGCAGCTCTTAGTGGTCTTGCCTACGGTCAAACCGTTTTGGCTAAAGCTTGCCGCACTGCAGGGATGGAATTTGACAACAAAGAAGCACACTCTGCTTTGTATGATACGCAAAAAACCACAGAGTTATTTTGCGGCATTGTAAACAAATGGAAAGCCCTTGGTGGTTGGCCTCTTGTTGACGAAGAATAAAAAAATAGAGTCGGTAAACGTTTTTCGTATTGCCTTCATAAAAAACACAACATCCCGAGAATAATATGAATCCTGTTGTAATTTCAGTTTGCATCATGCTTGTTTTAGCTTTGATGCGCGTAAACGTAGTCGTTGCTCTGACGTTCAGTGCAATTATCGGTGGCGTAGCCTCTGGTATGAGCTTGAACGACGCAGTCGCGGCTTTCGAAAGTGGGTTAGGCGGCGGTGCAACGATTGCACTTAGCTACGCTATGCTTGGTACATTCGCTGTTGCTATCTCACGTTCTGGTATCACAGATCTCCTTGCTCAAAGTGTTATCAAACGCATTCACGGCAAAGAGAACAGTGCGGCATCGACTGGTCTTAAATACGGCATGCTTGCGTCGTTGATCTTAGTGACCATGTCTTCGCAAAACGTGATTCCGGTACATATCGCCTTCATCCCAATCTTAATCCCACCTCTACTAGGCGTATTCGCAAAAATGAACCTAGACCGTCGTCTAGTTGCGTGTGTGCTGACTTTTGGTCTGATTACACCTTACATGGTGTTACCGATTGGTTTTGGTGGCATCTTCCTAAACAACATCCTGCTTAAAAACCTTCACGACAATGGTCTTGAAAACGTTGTAGCAAGCCAAGTACCTATGGCAATGTTGTTACCAGCAGCAGGCATGATCTTCGGTCTCCTTACTGCAGTATTCTTTACTTACCGTAAGCCTCGCCAATACAAAGAAACCTCTCACACTGTTGTTTCAACAGAAGTGAAAGAGATCAACAAGAAGCACATCCTAGTAGCAGCAGCTGGTATCGTAGCAGCGCTAACAGTTCAACTATCGACTGGCTCTATGATCATCGGTGCTCTAGCGGGTTTCATGGTATTTACCTTCGGTGGCGTTATTGCTTGGAAAGAGACACAAGATGTCTTCACCAAGGGCGTTCACATGATGGCAATGATCGGTTTCATCATGATTGCAGCAGCAGGTTTCGCGGCAGTTATGAAGCAAACAGGTGGCGTTGAATCTCTGGTTGAAGCACTTTCAACAAGCATCGGCGACAATAAGCCTCTAGCAGCACTACTTATGCTAATTGTTGGTCTATTGGTTACTATGGGCATTGGTTCTTCGTTCTCTACGATTCCAATCCTTGCAACTATCTACGTTCCACTAGCAGCAGCATTTGGCTTCTCGCCAATGGCAACAATCGCTCTAGTAGGTACAGCTGCTGCACTTGGTGATGCGGGCTCTCCGGCTTCTGACTCAACATTAGGTCCAACGTCTGGTCTAAATGCTGATGGTCAACACGAGCACGTATGGGAAACCGTAGTACCGACGTTCCTGCACTACAACATCCCACTGATCGTATTCGGTTGGATTGCAGCCATGGTTCTGTAATTAGGTTCTGTAGTTAAACAGTCCTACGCTCACTTTTATAAAGACCGCCTCGTGCGGTCTTTTTTGTCTCTGAGATTCATTCTACTCTTCCTTCCGCTCACTCTCATTGAACTAGCGACACCAAACAAAAAAGGCTTACTCTGATGAGTAAGCCTTAGAAATCATTGCGAATACAGATGACTCTCGCTGAATTACGCAGCGGGAGCATTACTCACTAAAATTTCGCGAATAGACTTAAGCGTCGCTTCCGTTGAATGATAATCCAATTCAACTTCACTAAAGATGCCGTTCACTTCAAGCATTAAGGTCGGGTAAGAAAATACACCCATCGCTTCTTTAAAGCCTAGCTGGTCATCTAACTCACTTTCCAATAACTTGCTAGAAAGGTCATTTTCAAACTGTTGAACATTCATACCTAGCTCTTCAGCCAACTGCAAATGCGTGTCTTGGCTATGAGGCAGCATCGCACGAAGGTAATAAGCATGTTGAATCGCTTCAAGCATCGCTTCGTAGTGGTCTTGAAAACCTGCAGCAATCACGGCACGGCACGCAGGGTAAGTACTGCGAACAGGTTGGCACTCTGTCCAAAAATCATGGTTAAACTCAGTACCCAACTTAGCTTCGATCTGCTTCCAAATCGCTTGCAGCTTGCCTTTCATCTCTTCTGACATTGGCTCATCAGAATCCGGGGCCAAACCACCCACTACATAGTTAAACTCAATGCTCGCAGGCAATTGTTGTTTCAATAACTCAAGTGTTGGCTTGTAACCCCAACACCAGCTGCACATTGGATCATGCACATAATGAAGTTTTACGTTCATTGTTCATTCCTTATCGAGTCAATGATTCGATCAATTCAAACAAAAAAGGAGCCTGATTAAGGCCCCTCATTTTAACTATTCAGCGCAAAGGCTAGAACTTATTCAGCGTCATCGCCAGCAACTTTAGCCGCTGCTTCTTTGATGATTGGCTGAAGTTCGCCTTTTTGGAACATCTCAAGAATGATGTCACAACCACCGATTAGCTCACCTTCAACCCAAAGTTGTGGGAAAGTTGGCCACTGTGCGTAAGCAGGAAGCTCTGCACGGATATCAGGGTTTTGTAGGATATCTACGTAAGCAAATTTTTCGCCACATGCCATTAGAGCTTGAGACGCTTGAGAAGAGAAACCACAGCTAGGTAGCTTAGGAGAACCTTTCATGTACAGTAGAATAGTGTTTTCTTCAATTTGCTGTTTGATTTTATCGATAGTTTCCATTGCTTCCTCGTTAATGGATTACGGCTTTTATTGCCTTTATTCTACCCCAAACTAAAAGAATAAAAACCATATAAAAAAAGCGGTTAACAAGCTAAGCTAACAATTCACACAAAAGTAATGAAATAAGCTTTTAATAAAGTAAAAACTTGCTAAACTATATCGCAAGTCAGCAAATTGACCATGGTTGGCAGTATAGCGAGCCATGAATAATAATATCACTGGAAGCAATCGAAAGAGTTAACTCTTTCATATCAATGGAGAATTGAGCAATGGCATTTGAACTACCGGCTCTTCCTTACGCGAAAGACGCGCTAGAACCACACATCTCAGCAGAAACGCTAGATTTCCACCACGGTAAGCACCACAACACTTACGTTGTTAAGCTAAACGGCCTTATCCCAGGTACTGAGTTTGAAGGCAAAACACTAGAAGAGATCGTTAAGACTTCTACTGGTGGTGTTTTCAATAACGCTGCTCAAATCTGGAACCACACGTTCTACTGGCACTGTCTTGCTCCTAAAGCGGGCGGCGAACCAACTGGCGCTGTTGCAGAAGCTATCAACGCTGCATTCGGTTCTTTCGAAGAATTCAAAGCGAAATTCACTGATTCAGCAATCAACAACTTCGGTTCTTCTTGGACTTGGTTAGTTAAGAAAGCTGACGGTTCTCTAGACATCGTTAACACTTCTAACGCTGCTACTCCTCTAACAGAAGAAGGTGTTACTCCACTTCTAACTGTTGACCTATGGGAACACGCTTACTACATCGATTTCCGCAATGTTCGCCCTGACTACATGGCTGCATTCTGGAACCTAGTAAACTGGTCTTTCGTAGAAGAGAACCTAGCTAAGTAATTATTGCTTACGCTGCGCTATTTATAGCGAGTTATCTATTGAAAGCTCATGCCTCGGCGTGAGCTTTTTTGTATCTGTCGTGTTCCACAAAATCTAAACATTTCGTAATAAACCCGCCAATAGCGCTTACTTCTCGAACTATTGATAGCCTTCTTCCCAACCCTACATAAATTCTCTATTTGCCTGTAATTAAACACTAAAGTTTGCCGACTCCATGCCGTTAAAGGTGTATCCAATGAGAGGCGACATGCAAATACATACTTTAGACAAAGCAGGAATCATCAACGAACTGAAGTTCGGCATCGGGATCAGCCAAGCGGTTGAGCAAGGTCGCCGTGCAGATTTCGCGTTGCTGTTATCTATGTTTTCTAATGATGTCCGTGATTGCACGCCAATTGACACCATTGAAATCACAGAGACAAATGAAGATCGCCTGCGCAAACAATTTGGCGTAGCAGAACCTCAACAACTGCGTTCAAACCAGTCTTCATATGAGATTTCAGCTCAGCAATCGAATCATTTTCATCAAGCTAGCCTTGCCAGCGCCAAACTCAGCCATTACTTGAAACCTGAAGCGCTTGCCTTCATGCCTGAAGATACAGCCGACTTACCCGAAGAGGTTTACCAAAACCTTTCTGGTCATGACCGACGCAAACTCGCAAACAAGCATTTACCTGATTTGCCACATGCCACGCTCTACAATGAGCTAACCACCGCGCAACGTCGGTATCAAATTCAAGCTCAAGTATAGCGATCACCTACCTTTCCCTTTTTCGCTGTCTATCCATAGCTCTTCTTCGACTAACTCGCACACTTCAAAGTATTCACACGAATGATATGAACCACTAGCCTTAGGCAACCTAAAAACACCTGATGTCGGTTACCGCTTGAAGTTACTACAAAATGTGACTTGCCACTAAGTTCATAAAAACTTATTAATTGGCACACCTTAGTTTGAACCAATTCACACCCGTTGTATAAATTTTAACCCATCCTTATCCGACATGGACGATTTGTTTAGGTACTGGGATGGAAATAAAAAGCTCAATCATATTGGTGACATCTGCCGGCTCGCTACTGGGGGGGGCGATTGCGAACCACTTTGTTAACCTTGGAGCCACCGTCATCCTTTGTGATAAAGACACGGAAGCACTTAAAGCGACGTATCTACAGTGTGCCCGGTTTTCTGACTCTGTTTACCACTACACGCTCAAAGGCAATGACAGCCAAGCGATTCTCAGCGTATATGATTTTATTCAAACCACCTTCAACACGACACCCGATGTGCTGGTCAATAACTGGATAAGCTCCCCAATGCCTAGCCTAATTGGCGATCAGCCTGTGAGCAGCTTTATTAATGATCTCTCATCGATGGCATCGACCCTGTTCGCATTTGGGCAAATCAGTGCTGAGAGATTGCGAGAGGAAGATAAGGAAGGCGTGATTGTGAATGTGATATCTCATGATGACTTTCACGATGTGTCTGGCTTAGAGAGCGCAAACTCAATGATCACTGGCTTTACCCATAGTTGGGCGAAAGAGCTGACTCCCTTTGGCATTCGAGTCGGTGGCGTTGTTCCCGCCGTTCATAACTCCGATGGCAAGCTCAACCGATGTCACTGGGCGCAGCTGCAAGACGAGCTGACCAGAACAACCGAATACATTGTCTCGAATGACTACTTCAGTGGGCGAGTTGTCGCGGCAGAGGTTTAACTCCCTATTCCAATTGAACATGACTGGCTCAGCTCATATTAAGTAGCAGAGCTATTGCCTCTCAATCCGTTTTACAAACGAACCAAACATAAAAAAAGCCCCAGTCTCTCGACTGGGGCTTTCATCTTTTCCCGATAGATAAGTATCGTGCTAGCGAAAACTTATCTCAAAACTAATGCTTACTTATTATGCGTTAGCTTTTTCTTTTTTAGCTTTTGGCGCTTTCGCTTCAGCTGGCTTTTGGTCTGCTTTCTTAAGGATAACTGTAGTACCTTCGAAAGTTTCGCCTTCAACGTATGGTTGGCCGAAGTAAGAAGTTGTTAGAACTTCTTTTAGCTCAGTGATTAGAGGGTAACGTGGGTTAGCACCTGTACACTGGTCATCGAACGCTTCAACAGCTAGCTCGTCTAGTTTAGCGATGAAGTCAGACTCGTTAACACCCGCAGCTTGGATAGATAGTGGGATGTCTAGGTCAACTTTAAGCTCTTCTAACCAAGTCAGTAGACGTTCAATCTTCTGAGCTGTACGGTCACCAGCTTGGCTTAGGCCTAGGTGGTCAGCAACTTCAGCGTAACGACGACGTGCTTGTGGACGGTCGTACTGAGAGAATGCAGTCTGCTTAGTTGGGTTATCGTTCGCGTTGTAACGTACAACGTTTGAGATAAGTAGTGCGTTAGCAAGACCGTGTGGTAGGTGGAACTCAGCACCAATTTTGTGAGCCATTGAGTGACACACACCTAGGAATGCGTTCGCAAATGCTACACCAGCGATAGTTGCTGCGTTGTGTACTTTCTCACGAGCTATTGGGTCAGCCGCACCATTTTTGTAGCTTGATGGTAGGTATTCTTTAAGCATCTTAAGAGCTTGAAGAGCTTGACCGTCTGAGTACTCGTTCGCTAGAACAGATACGTAAGCTTCAAGAGCGTGAGTTACTGCATCGTAACCACCGAACGCTGTTAGAGACTTAGGCATGTTCATTACTAGGTTCGCATCAACGATAGCCATGTTTGGCGTGATTTCGTAATCAGCTAGTGGGTATTTAGCACCAGTCTTGTCGTCAGTAACAACAGCGAATGGAGTAACCTCTGAACCTGTACCTGAAGTTGTAGTGATACATACAAGCTCAGCTTTTTGACCCATTTTAGGGAACTTGTAGATACGTTTACGGATGTCCATAAAGCGCATTGCTAGTTCTTCGAAGTGAGTTTCTGGGTGCTCGTACATAACCCACATGATCTTAGCAGCATCCATTGGAGAACCGCCACCTAGAGCAAGGATTACGTCAGGTTGGAAGCTCTTCATTGCTTCAGCGCCTTTCTCAACAACAGATAGCGTTGGATCCGCTTCTACGTCGAAGAAAGTTTGAACTTCGATGCCTTGTGCTTTAAGCAAGCTAACTACGTCATCTGCGTAACCGTTGTTGAATAGGAAACGGTCAGTTACTAGGAATGCGCGTTTCTTACCTTCTAGGTCGCTCATTGCGATTGGAAGGCTACCACGACGGAAGTAGATAGACTTAGGTAGTTTGTGCCACAACATGTTTTCAGCTCGCTTCGCTACAGTTTTCTTGTTGATAAGGTGCTTAGGACCTACGTTCTCAGAGATAGAGTTACCACCCCATGAACCACAACCTAGAGTTAGAGAAGGTGCAACGTTGAAGTTGTACAGGTCACCGATACCACCGTGAGTAGTCGGGATGTTGATTAGGATACGAGCAGTCTTCATCTTGTCACCGAAGTAACGGATGCGGTCTGCGTTAGTATCTTGGTTAGTGTAAAGACCAGATGTGTGACCGATACCACCGATTTCAACCATAGTTACCGCTTGAGCAACTGCGTCTTCGAAGTCATCTGCGCGGAATAGACCTAGAGTTGGAGATAGTTTCTCGTGAGCGAATTCGTCATCGTAAGAAACTTTACCAAGACCTTCACCTACAAGTACTTTTGTATCAGCAGGAACTTTAACACCAGCCATTTCAGCGATTGCTGGAGCAGGTTGACCTACGATTTTAGCGTTTAGGTTGCCGTCGATAAGCAGAACTTTACGTACTTTATCAGCGTCAGCTTTAGATAGAACGTGAGCTTTGTGAGAAGCGAAACGCTCTTTAACTTCGTCATATACTTCGCTAACTACGATTGCAGCTTGCTCAGAAGCACATACTACGCCGTTATCGAAAGTCTTAGACATAAGGATAGATGCTACAGCACGTTTGATGTCAGCTGTTTCATCGATAACGACAGGAACGTTACCAGCACCAACACCGATAGCAGGCTTACCTGAAGAGTATGCTGCTTTAACCATGCCTGGACCACCAGTAGCAAGGATAAGTGCGATACCGTCGTGCTTCATAAGCGCGTTAGAAAGCTCTACAGATGGTTGGTCGATCCAACCGATGATGTCTCTTGGAGCACCAGCGGCAACAGCTGCGTCTAGAACTAGTTTCGCTGCGTCGTTAGTTGAGTTCTTTGCACGTGGGTGTGGCGAGAAGATGATGCCGTTACGTGTCTTAAGAGAAATTAGAGATTTGAAGATTGCTGTAGAAGTTGGGTTCGTTGTTGGAACGATACCACAGATGATACCTACAGGCTCAGCGATAGTCATTGTGCCTAGGTTGTCATCTTCTTCTAAGATGCCACATGTTTTTTCGTCTTTGTATTTGTTGTAGATAAATTCAGATGCAAAGTGGTTTTTGATAACCTTATCTTCAACAATACCCATTCCAGATTCAGCAACTGCTTGTTGAGCAAGTGGAATACGAGCGTGGTTAGCAGCAAGAGAAGCTGCGCGGAAGATTGCGTCTACTTTCTCTTGAGAGAATGTTGCAAACTCTTCTTGTGCTGCTTTAACGCGAGCTACTAGAGCATCAAGTTCCGCTAAGTTAGTTACAGGCATGGTGGATCTCCTAAAATAATAAATATTAAAAACTTTTTATTAAATTCGCTGCTTGCCGTTAACCTTAAACACCAGCGTTCTTAGTAAATTGCTTTCAGGGCTGAGTATATTATTTCACTGTGTGAAAAAAATTGACCCAGATCAGTTACCCAAAAAGAATTAACCAGAAAGTAGTAAGGCAATCGCAAAAATGAACTTAAGAGCATGATTTATATAGATTAAACTCACACTTTTCGTTCGCGCAAAAAACAAGCAAACAGACAACTTTTTTCTACATAGCGTAATAAACTGTAAAAAAGTTTCATTTTTAGTCCGTTAAATTACATGTATACAGCTATATTCGTGCTACTGAGAGTATATCCATAGCGTTGTACGGGCTAGATTCTGACATAATTTTTATTAATTTCGTGCGTCGGTTAACAGTTACTCAATAATAAATTACAAAATGAAACACTACCAACTAGCTTGCAACAGGCTTAAAACAAAAGTGAGATTCAATTAGTTTTTCTAAAAAGAATCACCCATTTCAAGTTAGTTTTTTTCATTCGCGTAAATTGAGTTTGTCCCTTACATTACGCGCCTAAACTATTCACAGATCAACCCTTCAACCTTAAGTACGCTAACTGGAGATCGCTCTCATGCAAGGCTTAGAACTCGCAATTTTTATGCAATTCTTCCTTGGGCTTGTTGCTGCCGTAAACCCAATCGGCATCATGCCTGTTTTTGTTTCTCTTACTGCTCATATGCCGCCAGAAGAGAGGAACAGGACAGCCTTACAAGCAAATATTGCTGTTGCCGTGATCCTCATTGTCTCTCTTGTTGCGGGGCAAATGCTGCTTGATATGTTTAGTATCTCGCTGGACTCATTCCGTGTTGCAGGTGGTTTACTATTACTGAGCATCGCATTTTCGATGATGAGCGGTAAGCTCGGTGAAGATAAGCAGAACAAACAAGAAAAATCTGAATACATCAGCAAAGAGCAAATCGGTGTTGTTCCACTGGCTATGCCGCTAATGGCAGGCCCAGGTGCTATCAGCTCGACCATTGTTTACGGGTCTCGCTACCCTGCTGCTATTGATACGGTCGGCATCGGCATTAGTATCATCGCATTCGCAACATGCTCTTGGCTTTTGTTCCGTTCAGCGCCGGTTATCGTTCGCTTTTTAGGTCAAACGGGTATCAACGTGATCACTCGTATCATGGGCCTGATTCTTGGCGCATTGGGCATCGAGTTCATCGCCAATGGTCTACGCAATCTGTTCCCAGGCTTGGCATAACGTTTAACAACATTTCGGTTGCTCTATAAAGGGCAACAATATTGAAATATAGATGAGGCGAGTAAAGCAATTGGGCTTTCACTCGCCTCGTTATTATGAAGCTTGTATAATGACTGTTAATGCATTTAAC
This sequence comes from Vibrio sp. 10N.222.55.C6, assembly GCF_041473395.1. Classification (NCBI taxonomy): domain Bacteria; kingdom Pseudomonadati; phylum Pseudomonadota; class Gammaproteobacteria; order Vibrionales; family Vibrionaceae; genus Vibrio; species Vibrio sp. 10N.222.55.C6. The sequence continues at coordinate 94,279 of NZ_JBFRSD010000002.1, read as the reverse complement.
AGAAGACGAACCTCTCCTTATGTCACGCAAGCCACTCAAGCATCATTTGTACGTCATTATCTTTGGTACTCACACGCCAGCCGGACGTGCATTTGATATAACTCTGATCGTTGCAATCTTGGCTTCGCTGTTGGTTCTGATCTTAGAATCCATCCCTAATGTGATGACCGAATGGTCACAACAGCTGCGTTATATCGAATACACCTTCACTGCACTCTTCACTCTTGAGTATTTGTTAAGGCTCTATTGCTCCCCAAAGCCAAAATCTTACGCCACCAGTTTTTATGGTGTCGTTGACCTATTGGCGATTCTTCCGACCTACCTAGCAATCATCTTCCCAGGCGCTTCATTTATGGGTGTGGTGAGACTGCTGCGTGTGATGCGTATCTTCCGAATTCTAAAGCTGGTTCGCTACCTGCAAGATTCCAATATTCTGTTGCGCTCACTATTAATGGCACGACGAAAGATACTGATCTTCTTTAGCACCGTCGGCATCTTGGTGGTTATCTTTGGCGCCTTGATCTTTGTTATTGAAGGTCCTGACAATGGCTTCACCAGTATTCCTCACAGTATCTATTGGGCCATCGTGACTATCACTACGGTAGGTTATGGTGACATGGTGCCGCAGACCGCGCTTGGTAAAGCCATAGCATCACTGACCATGCTATTGGGTTACTCTATCTTAGCAGTGCCAACCGGGATCATTACTGCAGAACTCAGTAATGAGATGAACTCGCACAAAGAATTGGTTAAGTGCCCGAACTGTAACCGAGCGGGTCATGATTCAGACGCCATGTATTGCAAGCACTGTGCTAGCGAATTAGCGGATCCAGACAAGCGTGTCGTCACCGACGAGAAATAAAAGCAGACACGAGATTCGAGTAGCGAGATGCGAAGAGATTTAAGGGCAGTTTCGAGGGCCGAATAACGAGGTAGCAATAAACTAAAAAGGGTTGACGTTTGTCGTCAACCCTTTCGGTTTATCAGCTAATAGAATTTAAGCAATCTTGCCTATTACGATTTCTCAGCAAGGATAATGCGTAGAGTACGACGTAGTGGTTCTGCAGCACCCCAAAGTAGTTGGTCACCAACCGTGAAGGCGTTTAGGAAGTCGTTACCCATCGACATCTTACGCAGACGACCGACAGGTACAGACATTGTGCCTGTTACTTTCGCTGGTGTTAGCTCCTGTGCCGTGATGTCGCGGTCATTAGGAATCACTTTAACCCAATCATTGTGCGTTGCGATGATCTCTTCGATCTCGTCCATTGGCACGTCTTGCTTAAGCTTGATCGTTAGTGCTTGAGCGTGACAACGCATTGCACCGATTCGTACACAAGTACCATCAATTGGGATTGGCTGACCATCTAGACCAAGAATCTTGTTCGCTTCAACACCGGCTTTCCACTCTTCTTTACTCTGACCGTTTTCACGCTTCACATCGATCCAAGGAATCAGTGAGCCTGCAAGCGGAGCACCAAATTGGTCTGTTGGGAATGAAGATGAACGAATCGTATCAGCCACTTTCTTATCGATATCAAGAATTGAGCTTGAAGGGTTTGCTAACTCAGAACTTACGCTGTCGTTGATCACACCCATTTGTGAGATCAGCTCACGCATGTTCTTAGCACCCGCACCAGAAGCTGCTTGGTAAGTCATGGCACTCATCCACTCAACCATGCCTTTCTCGTACAGACCACCTAGAGCCATAAGCATTAAGCTCACAGTACAGTTACCGCCAACGAACGTGTTGGTGCCGCTGTGAATGCCTTGCTGGATTTGAGCCAAGTTAACAGGATCAAGAGTGATGATTGAATCAGCATCCATACGCAGAGTAGATGCTGCATCAATCCAGTAACCTTTCCAACCTGCTTGACGCAGTGCTGGGTATACTTTTGATGTGTAATCGCCGCCTTGACAGGTAATCACAGCATCAAGCTGTTTTAGGCTATCAATATCAAAAGCGTCTTGAAGTAGACCCGCATCTTTACCACCTAAAACAGGGGCAGGAATACCAATCTGAGATGTGCTGTAATAAACAGGCTCAATCAAGTCGAAGTCTTTCTCTTCAACCATACGTTGCATCAGTACAGAACCAACCATACCGCGCCAACCAACTAGACCTACTCTCATCGCTCACTCTCCATGTATAAATTAAAAATTGCTCTCCCCCATCTATAAGTTTTTCAGAAACAGAACTCAAGTGCTTTTTGTCAAAAAGTGTAACTTTTTCGTTTCTTTTAAGTGAACGTAATGAATCGTGCAGTTATCTCTGTATCGACATTCCATCTCCACCTCATTGATTAAGCGTCCATTATCGTCAAATTCAAACATTTACATCGCCAAAGTCGATTCAATCGACGCTCATCACAAACAGTAAATCCCTCTTTTAAACCAAGGTTAATCAGAGTTTTATTTTACAAAACGAAAACAACGTGCGACAGATTTCAACATGTAACAATCATGAATGTAACAAAAATTTAGATTATGAAACCACAATTGATTGAGTTAACAGTCAAATATCACAACTTGGGCGTATTTTTTCGATATAATAAACTAATTACTGTAGTGTCCGTTTTGCACCACACACTATAACGAAGCACTATAAATGCTCGAAATCACAAGAGGCTTTTATGAAGCAGAGTAAAACTCGCCTACCGAACCTATTGCAGGTATTCATCGCGTTAGGACTATTTCTATCCCTTGCTTTTTCCTTTACTGCAAAGCTTGACCTTCCAATTCAACTTGCCTTGTATATTGGCTGGTTCATTATCATGGTTCTTGGTATTCGTCTTGGACACCAATACAAAGACTTAGAAAAAGCAGCACTCAAAGGAATATCCAATGGCTTAGGCGCGGTTTTAATACTTTTAGCCGTTGGCGCTCTTGTTGGTACTTGGATCTCAGGCGGGATCGTACCTACTATCATTTACTATGGTCTGAAAGCTATCCACCCTTCTATCTTCCTTTTAGCGACCATGATCATCTGTTCTCTAACTGCATTGGCGACCGGTACTTCTTGGGGTGCTGCGGGTACAGCAGGTATCGCGATGATGGGTATCGGCCAAGGCCTAGGTGTTCCAGCACCGATTACTGCAGGTGCCGTGCTGTCAGGCTGTTACTTCGGTGACAAGATGTCTCCTCTTTCTGATTCAGTGATTCTGGCTTCTTCAATGTCTGGTGTTGAAGTGGTTGAACACATCAAGGGCATGCTTCCAGTTGCGTTAATCAGCTACGTGATTACAGGCATCATGTTTACTGCGTTTGGTTTCCACTACGCGGGCAACGTTGACATGAGCCAAGTAGACTCTGTAATCAAAGCAATGGAAGTTCAATTCTACATCACGCCTTACTCATTCGTTCCGGTACTTATCGTGCTTGGTCTGTTGGCTTTCCGTATGCCTTCATTCCCGGTCATCAGTTTTGGTTCTCTGCTGGGTATTATCTGGGCAGTCATGATCCAAGATATCGACTTCCTAACGGCATTCAACACTGCTTGGGCACCGTTCTCAATCTCATCTGGCGTAGAGTTTATTGATTCGATTCTTAACCGTGGCGGCATGTCTTCAATGCTAGGTTCAGTTGCGGTTATCGTATTTGGTCTAGGTTTCGGTGGCTTACTGGATAAAGTGGGCGTACTAGAGACAATCGCTAAGGTGTTTGAGCGCCGCGTAAACAGCGCAGGCTCACTAGCGACGAGCACAATTGGTACGGCTTTCATGGGTAACGTGTTCGGTTCTGCAATGTACGTATCGTTAATCCTTACGCCAAAAATCTGTGCGAAAAACTACGACCGTTTAGGCTACAAGCGTAAGAACCTATCTCGTAATGCTGAGTTTGGTGGCACGCTAACATCGGGTATGGTTCCGTGGAGTGATAACGGTATCTACATGGCGAGTATTCTTGGTGTTGCGACGCTGTCTTACGCGCCCTTCATGTGGTTAAGCTTCATTTGTATCATCGTGACTATTGTGACGTCTTACATGGGTTGGTTCGTTGATAAATGTGAACCAACAGCACCGGCGTTTGAAGCTGAAGAAGCGACCGAGTTAAACAAGCAACAAGCTTAAGTTCAGGAGCTAACGCTTTCGAACGTAACTCAAAACGTTAATGGATAAATGCAAAAAGAGCGCCCTAGAGCGCTCTTTTTTTGATCTGCTGATTTACTTATTTATCTATTTCTTGGCGGTTCGTTTACCCAACCAGTAACCGATGCCTAACGGTGCAAAGAACACCACTAAGATAAACAAGATGAAGTAAATAATCACACCTTTGATTAACTCCATCAGTTTATCAATCGCCAGTACCACCACCTCTTGAGAGACACGATCAAGGTCTTGCGTGAACAGTTCTCTTTCTGAAGTCACAATGCCGGCAATCTCGATGCGCTCTTTCGCAATCATCTCTACCAGAGCTTCTCTCTCACGTGTCACCATTTTTTCTAATGCCACACGCTCTTCAGTGAGCATTGCTAATTTTTGGTCTGTCTTGTCGCTAAGATCGTTGAGTAGAGGCTGCATTTCTGTCGACATAATAGAAGCCAGTGTTTGCATGTACTCCGGGTTGTTCTCAATGAAGTCTTGCATGCTTTCTGATGTTTGACGAAGGCTTTCCAGCGTCATCGATAGGTCTTCACCCGTTAGTGAGCTATTTAATGCAACCAGCTCCGCCTTCCACGACATCAGTTTCGGTGTCTGGTCAGCCATAAGGCTTAAACGATCAGATGCGTCACTCATGGCTTCTGGCATGGTGCCTAAGCTCTGAACGATTTGCGATTCGTCTTTACCAAGGTAACTTAGCCATTCACGGTAAGCAGGTGTGCTTCTGAATGTGAGGTCTTTAAATGGGTGGCTAGCAGCAAACTGCGCAACGAACGCTTTGCTGTTTTTGAAATCACTGGAGCTCAATACACCCTTTGCCAGCTTCTCGGCTTCTTGATCAAGAAAACGAGCTGTCTCTACTGCATTATCCGTCACGAACAGATCCGCGCCGTCGCCTTGGCTATAAAACTGATTCATTTGAGCAGTGAAAACCCACGAGTCAATTAACGCAGACATAGGGGAAGTTTGGTAAGCCGCTTGTTGTAAACCCTGCTCTGCATGGATCTTCCAAAGCAACACATAAGATTGATGTAAGGTGTCATCAGCAGGGTAAGATTGCGCGATGAGATCGGCTGAGTCTTCTACTCGTGTAAAGAACATCTTGGCGTATTCACGCGTCATGATCCGAGCATTTAACTCTTGTTGAGTGAGAGGCGTCGTTTGACTATCTAACTTAACTTCTAAGAGAGAACAACCACTTAGCACAATGCTAAGCACCAACACCATCCAACTTCGACTCGAAACTCGTAACATATAAACCTCTGACAAAGACTAAGGGCGCGGATTGTATGAGCGCTTCGTCAGAGTATTGTCAAAAATCCTGTAAAAGTTAACGCTGACTGTCTAAATATTCATGAGCAGAATCCACAGAGGCTTTTATGGCCTTCTCTAATTCAGCTAAATCATGTTCACTGATCGCTCTGGACTGCTTCATTGTCATTTCAATACTTGCGGCAATGATGGCTAATCGAGACGCTTTAATACTGCCAGCCACACCTTTTAAGCTATGTACAATGCGAGCAGCGGTGGTTTCATCTTTGGTCAGCAAAGACTTAAACTTCTCGTAGTCACCTGCGTGGTCTTGTACAAACACACCAAGCAAGAGTTCGACAGACTCAGCGTCACCATCGAGCGTTTCTAACATGTCTTCAATATCAATCGCAGGCTTTGAATCTGTGACACTGGCAACGTGTTTCTCGACTACTGGTGCCTGCTCAGAGGCTTGCTGAATAGAGTCTTGTACAACGGGTTGGCTTGTAACGTTAACGCTCTGCATAGGTTGAGAGGCGGAAGACTGGCGCGTTGGCCTGTTCTCGGATACATAAGCGTCACTATCTGCTTGTTTCACTGCTGAGGAAACAACATCGCTACAAGAAGCGTCTTCCTTACTTGAATTAATTTCTAGTTCAGAGCTGAGTTCTTGGTCTGCTTCTTTCATCGTTTTTGTGGACCTAACGCCCCAAAACACTATCCCGCTCATCGCCACCAAGCTTAAGCCTAGCATCACCAACAATAGGTTGAATTGACGATCATGGAACTCAGCTTCGAGTTTTATGATCTGTTCATTTACTGAGTTTTTCTTAATCTTATCAACCAAATAGTTAAGCTGAGCGTAATCACTCAACAATGCTGACGCATCAGCCAGTAGTTGTTGGAGTGCATCTTGTTCTTCGTTTTCTAAGGAATAAGATTTTTCTAGAATGGAATCAAAGGCGCGATAAGTCGCTGACGAACTTTGATTTTCAGAATACATGGCTTCAAATACCACAACACCGAATTCGTTGAGGAGCGGTTTTAGCTGAGGGGAAAGCTCTTTATCAGCACGCAAGATCTTAATGTTATCAACGATGTCTTGAACTTGGCTTTCTATTGGAATGAACTCATCGAACTTTTCTAGGAACTGATCAGCTACGTACAACAGTTGGTTGACATCAGGACGAAACAAGGCGTGTTGGAAATCAGATTCAATCTGCAGTCGGATCGAATAAACCAACTGAGCATCGAGTGCGAGATCATTGATACGAGAGACTCGAAGCGGTTCTGAGAAATAAAGCGATTGCCTCAATTCGTTGACTCGAATACCGAGCTCTTCGATTTGAGCTAGAGAATTGGTGTAGGAACGGCTTAGATTAAGAAGAGCCAATGAAGGAAGTAACCACAGAGCCAAGAGCACAACCAAAAAGGTGGCTGGTTTTTTAAAGCGTTTGGGCTTTGCTACTGATTGTTCCATCTATATTCCTTGTGCGTGTTAACTTGAAGCCATGACCGTAGCTAAAAGATTAAGCACAAAATAAGCGACAACGTCCTGCTGCCGCTTTTATCCGTTAACTTCGGACTATGACTTATTGCGAGTCAGTTGGTCACGTAAGTTCGGTGGAGTGCCTTTAATCGTTAGCGTGTCTGTCTCCGGATCGTAAAAGATACGTTCGCCTAGAAGCAGACTATCAAAACTAACATTCAAACCGCCACCAGCACCAACAAATTTTGTTAGTTTACGCATAGTTGCGCGATCGGCTGGGAAGCTGTCTTCTAACTCGTAGCCTTGCTCACTAGTATAGTCAAAGAAGCTTGTGCCATCTGTGCTTGCTGGCAACTCACCAGAAAGTTCACGAACTTGTACTTCATCGCCCGCTTTAAGCTGCTCGTTACAGTAATCCGCAACCTGCTTTTTGTAGCTGATCGCTTCTTCTTTCTCTAATTTAGAGTCAGAAACGAAGTCTTCTACCGCTTGCATCAGTACTTGGTTCTGCTGTTTCGCATCCAAACCGACTTCAGCTTGTAAGAAATCTAAGAAGAAATCCGCGACTTTACGGCCAACACGTCCTTTAATGTAAGTTAAGTAACGGTTTGACTCTTTATCAGTCTCATAAGTTGAAAGGTCTAGACGAGCCGCGATATCCATTTTTGAGATATCAAGGTAGTCAGTCGCACTAATATCAAGCCCTTCAGTTACCTTTAGGCTTTGGTTTGAAGGCAATAAACCAATGAAAAGGTAATCTGTTGCAAGTGACTGATATTCAGCCATTACCAAGATACCTTCGTCAGCGAATGGGTACTTTGATAGTTCGTCTTTTAGACGTTGCGCACTCTTTTGAGAAAAATCGTAAAAGTTTGTCTCACCAGCACGAAGTTGATGCAACCACTGCTGGAATTCGCTGTCAGATTTGAAAGAACCAAACCCTTTGCCTGCTTTTGAATTAAAAACACGGTGAAGTTCAGCAACTAGGCTTTCAGATGAAGCATCGTTTTCTAGAGATTCAGCACGATAGTTAACAATCAGCTCATCCTGATCGTTCTTGCTCAGCTGGTGTAAAATTACGTTGGAAAGGTGAAGGCTCATAGTGAAAATATTACCGTTCAGGTTTCAGTTGTCGTGCATAGTAGGTTATCATAAGCCGCTTTTACTATCATTATTAGAGTCCTTATGCCGATTATATCTAAATACACAGATGATCAAGTTGAAAAAATCCTAGCTGAAGTAGGTGCTGTACTAACTAAGCACAAAGCTTCGCCAGAACTTTCACTGATGATCGCTGGAAATATCGCAACCAATGTCTTAAATCAGAATGTTGCTGCTTCACAACGCAAAGGAATTGCTGAAAAATTTGCCGAGGCTTTAATTTCTTCTCTTGAAGATAAAAAGTCTCACTAAATTTGATTGACGGATAAAAGAATTATAAATGGTAGACAGCGCAAACTCATATAGCGATCGTGTATCTCGACTGGTTGGTTGGGGTCACTGGTTTGCATTTTTCAACATCATTGCTGCGATGTTGATTGGTACTCGTTATATTACTCAATCTGCTTGGCCAGAAACCTTGCTAGGCCAATTCTATTTGGCTGCATCGTGGGTTGGTCATTTTGGTTTTTTAGTGTTCGCGCTCTATCTATTAGTGCTGTTCCCGCTCACTTTTATTCTTCCGTCGAGGAAGTTATTACGTTTGGTTGCCGTTATCTTCGCGACCATAGGTTTAACTGTCCTACTGATTGATACCCAAACGTATCAAAATATAAACCTCCACCTGACGCCTGTCGTGTGGGAGGTTTTATTCAGTGGAGAGGAATCTGCATTCACGTCTGATTTGCAGCACCTCTTCATTGTTATGCCATTTATCTTCTTACTACAGCTTGGTCTGTCTGAGTGGGTTTGGCGTAAGCAGCGTAAACTGTCTCATAAACACATTGGCCGTCCGATTACTGCCGTCTTCTTCTTGTGTTTCATCAGCAGCCACTTGACCTACATGTGGGCTGATGCGTACTTCTATAACCCAATTACTAGCCAGAAAGCGAACTTCCCACTGTCTTATCCAATGACAGCGAAAAGCTTTATGGAAAAACATGGCCTATTAGACCGTGAAGAGTACCTTGAGCGTTTAGAAGCGAACAAAGAGAACGTAAACCTAGTTAGCTACCCGCTAGAAAAAATTCAATACAACCGCCGCAGTGATGATCTTAATATCCTGATGGTGAGTGTGAACAACCTTCGCTCTGACGCACTTAATGCGACGGCGATGCCAAACAGCTATGCCTACGCGCAACAGTCGATCAACTTCACCAACCACTACAGTTCAAGTAACGATATGTTCGGTATTTTTGGCTTGTTCTACGGCCTACCGAGCAGCTACGCAAGCAGCATTGAAGCTCAGGGGTCAAGCGCAGTATTGCTCGATGTTTTAGAGAATCACGATTACAAGTTCGCTGCTTTCAGTGGCGACAACTTTAGCGATGCACTTTACTCGGATATTATCTTCCGAGGCCGTGATGTGATGCCAGAGCAAGCAACTTATGATGACCAGAGTGCCATAAAAGCTTGGTCTAACTGGATTCAATCACCGCAAGCTAAACGCCCTTGGTTTAACTTTATTGAATTAACCACACTGGATAACTTCGCCAGCTACGATTCAAGTTCAGAGTCGGACTCTACGCTAACGACAGCAGAGCGTTTTGCAGCAGACTATCAAAAGTCGGCGACAGCGGCCGATGCTCAGCTAGCAACTATCTACGCTGAACTGGAACGCTTAGAGCTTGCCGATAACACGGTGGTTATCATTACCTCTAACCACGGTACTGAGTTTAACGAAACCAAAACCAACAGCTGGGGTGCAAACTCCAACTACAGTCGTTATCAGTTACAAGTACCACTGTTTATCAGCTGGCCTGGCAAGTCTGCTTCTGAATACACCCACCGTTCTAGTCATCTAGACGTGTCAGTAACACTGATGCAAGAGCTATTGGGTGTATCTTCGAACCCAACAGATTTCAGTAGTGGTCGCAGCCTGTTTAATGAACGTAACAGAAAGTGGATTCTCGCGGGCGACTCTCGTGAACTTGCTCTTGTTACTGACCAGCAAACAACGGTGTTGGATAAATTTGGTAACTACAAATTGTACGACCAAAATTACAAGCGCCTGAAAAACGTAAGCCCTCGCTTACCTGTGTTGATGCAAGGCCTGACAGAGCTACAGCGTTTCTACACAAAAAATGACTAAATAATCAGCAAACAGCAAAGGGAAGCCAATGGCTTCCCTTTTTTATTGCCGTGAATGATTAGAAAACAAGCAACAAAACAAAATTATGAAAATTAAGGGTTTACAAGATCCTCCACCCCTTATATTATTCACGCCACTGGAGGGATGGCTGAGTGGTCGAAAGCACCGGTCTTGAAAACCGGCAACCGTTAATAGCGGTTCTAGGGTTCAAATCCCTATCCCTCCACCACTTTAAAGAAAGCCGCTGAGAAATCAGCGGCTTTTTTGCATCTGAAGCTTTTTAAAATATAAAGCTCATCTAACAAAACTCTCTACAGTCCCAGTTTCAAACCCATTCACTTTATACCTAGTTTCAAATTCCGATCTCACCGTTCTAAACTAAAAGTTCATGCGCCTAAGCCACTCCCCTCATAACTTTACCTGCAAGCCAATTAGATACTTTCTTTTTTAATAGCACAGAAACACTTCACGTATAACAAAAGTTGGGAATACTTGGCTTATTGAATATTAGATTTTGTCGGCTTCTTAATAAACCGAACAATAAATAATCATTCAGAACAAAAATACCAAAAAGCGTTCATAAAAAAAGCAGTCAGTTAATAAGGGTATTTACAAGCGAAAGCCACCCTTATATTATACGTGCCATTGGAGGGATGGCTGAGTGGTCGAAAGCACCGGTCTTGAAAACCGGCAACCGTTAATAGCGGTTCTAGGGTTCAAATCCCTATCCCTCCACCACATTAAAGAAAGCCGCTGAGAAATCAGCGGCTTTTTTGTATCTGGCGTTTGCGTAAAGAACTTACGTATTTTCCACTACGCCACCTTTCGGCTCACTTCAAAACGCCCAATCAATTGGTCTAAACGGCTCAATGCATTGCCCATCAAGGACACTCGACGTGCGAGTTGCTTAGTAGACAGTTGTAAGTCAGATATTGAACGTTGGGCTTTATCTGCCGTTTGTCCATTTTTCTGACTGTTTTCATCTAAGTTAGACATCGTGGTAAAGAGGTCACTCACCGCTGATTGAATTTGCTCACTGCGAGCATTTGAGTCGACTGTTAAGTTTCCTTTACTCACATTCTCGACACCTCGCTCCATGGACTCAACAGCACTGCGAGACTTACTATGCAGCTCTTTCATTAGGTCACTAATATGGTTAGCAGCTTGTGAAGTTCGGTCAGCCAGAGTTCTTACTTCAGAAGCGACGACAGAGAACCCTCTCCCGTGTTCACCTGCTCTTGCCGACTCAATGGCCGCATTCAAGGCCAAAAGGTTAGTCTGCGCGGTAATGTCAGTAATGATATCTATAATGTCAGACACCTTAGTCATTTCATTATTCACCTCATTCACGCTATGCGCCGAGCTTTCTACGATATTGCGAACAATCTCCATGCCTTCGACGGACTGATTGTACTCCTTCTCTGCGCTCAGGACGGCTTGTTTCATCACCGTGTCCATTTGCGTTGCTGAGACACTCGCATGAGTAATTTCGCTCTGTTGATACTGACTCAACTGAAGCATATTGCTTAACGCTTGTGATGCATCATCACTGGTTTGCTTCATCACGACACTGCGACGAAACATCGATTCCGAAACCTCTCTAACTTCGTGACTCGCATGGATCAACTCACTCACCGTGTTATCTAAATTGTCGATAAAACTGTTAGTCCAGCGCCCTAAGTTGCCAAGTTCATTATGACTGAATGTGGTGGGATCAAGTCTCCGACTTAAGTTGCCATCACCTTCAGCTAAGGTCTGCATTACCCCGGTCATTTCATGAATCTTCTTCGCTAGTGGTTTGGCGCTAACTAAACGGAATAAGCCCAATGAAAGCAACGCGCAAGCGAACATAATGCCACTCTGCATAAAAGGTGTGAGTGTATAAAGGTTGGCAAACAGTAATGGAACAAATAGAGGCAGTAGCATGCAGCTGATAAAGTGCTTAGATAAGGTATAACTTAGACTTCGGTCTCTGTAGACCTCTTCTAAATCGGACTCACACATCATGCCAAAGGTATCTGGTGAACCATCCAATTGAAAAGTGATACCTTTGCCAATAACGGGTATGTGGCGATAGTCAGAATACCCCGGATAACCAATAAACAAGTTATTGCCATTTTTAATGGTTTCTCTTACGCCTGGGTGAAGCTGATTAGTGGCTGGGTCTGTAAAGCGAATCTCAAATTCGGTGTGGTGCTGGATCTTAACCGTTCCCCAATCAGTATGAATCCCTTGCTTTAAGTTCTCGCCGTGTGAAAAGGTATTATCTTCAAAGCGAGAACGAGAGAGCGCAACACCCGGCTGAGTATGAGGATCATGAATGGAGTCGACCATAAAGATATAGTTATCACCCGACTCGCTATAAATATGCCCCGCTTCTCTTTGAATAATGTCACCAATAACATCATTTGGAACACGACCACATAGGAATTGCGGCGCCCCTTCATCCCGAGAAAAGGGGACATAAAACATCAGCGTTACTTGGTCATGAAACGATGAACTCGAAGCCCCTACGTTCAACGTGCGCTGATCCATATACGGCCCATGCAGATAACGCTTTGAAGCCCCTTCAACTAAAGCCTTCTTGTCTCCAAGGTTAACCCCTACATGCTCATGATAACTCGATGCTTGTGCTATCCCCTTAGCATCGACGATCGCCAACTCAGAAAAATCCGTACTGCGTTTAAGAAGGCTAGATAACGTCCCCTGTGCTTGCTCTTCCGTTCGACTTGCCAAATAAACAGCAGAGTCTTCTAAAAAGTCCCATTGATTCTTGACCCAGTTATGCAGAAGTTGAACTCGCGTGTGAGCAATACTTTCAAAAGCTTGTTCAAGCTCCTCCGTCCTACTTCGATTGAGGAAACAAGCTCTGCGCATAGCCAGTTTTCCTGTTGCGCCAAACCAATTAAGCCAACTACGTTCCTTGTCCGTCAGGTTCATTTTATCCCTTGTGTTTTTATAGACACATGGGTCAAGCAATTTACAGACCACAATTAACCACACAAATACGTAACTAATTAATAAAAAAGTACTTTATATGAGTCACAATGGTGCAAGCGTGTCTTTTATGGTGCAAAAGGCGCTTATTTCACACCATCATTTCAATGAACTATCAGCCGCTAATTTGAGAGGTTAACCGTGAACATGATAGGCCGCTTTTAACAGCTGCATGTGAATCGGCACCAGATCTTGGTGTTTAGTGCGGTACCCGCCACCGACTACGCAAGCCATCGGAATAGACTCTGATTTCGCTAATTCAATCATGAAACAGTCGCGCTCAAATATCCCTTGTGTCGAGACATTCAAATAACCCAGTTCATCGTCTTGATGAATATCTATCCCCGCATCATAAATAATCAGATCAGGTTGATGGTGAGCAATCGCTAACTTAGTGACTTGTTCAAAACAACGTAGGAACTCTTCATCTTTTGTTTCACGACTTAATGGCACATCTAAATCGGATAGCGGCTTTCGTGCAGGGAAGTTTTTATCGCAGTGGAACGACAGAGTAATGATGTCGTCGTTGTCTTGGCAAAGAGTTGCTGTGCCATCACCATGATGAACGTCGCTATCAACGATCAGCACTTTATCGATATGTTCAAAGGTCAGCGCGTGTTTTGCCGCTAAAACCAAATCGTTCAACAAACAAAAGCCACTGCCAAAATCATGATGCGCATGATGATAACCACCACTCAAATGAATCGCTAAACCAGTCTCTATTGCCATTTCAGCGGCCAAGCAGGTTCCACCACTTGAGTAGAGTGTTCTTTCGATAAGTTGCTCGCTCCACGGGAAACCGATACGTCTCATCTTTGCTGCAGGTAACTTACCAGACACGAGCAAATCAACATATTCGCTATCATGTACCTGTTTTACTTGCTCAACCGAAACCGGCGTTGGTTGGCACACTTCAAACTTGCACTTCCATCGAGGTTCGCTATTCATCAGCGCCTCAACAGCACTATGCAACAACTGATATTTGTTGATTGGGTAGCGATGACCTTCTGGTAAAGGTAACTGTGAATAGATTGGGTGGTAAATTAAAGGAATCATAATCAGGCTAATTGCGTATCTTTCTCAAAATCATAACAGCCTCAAACTTGGCGACAACCTTAATTAATGATAATGGTTATCATTGTTATTAATTATAAAGTAGAGACCATAATGAAAAACGTAATACTCATCTTTGGGGTGATCTGCGGCTCAGCGGCAGCAGTAATGATTTTTGTAGGAATGCTAATGGCCAGTTGGTGGAGCGTTGATTTTCTCGTGTTAAGCCATCAAACTTAACTAATTGAACTGAAAAGGAATCACCATGAGCGTTATTTTTATTACTGGAGCGAACCGCGGCATTGGCTTAAGCCTGACTCGACAATACTTGGAAAGTAATCACAAGGTGTACGCGACTTATCGTGATGACAATTCAGCAAAAGAACTGCTCTCACTCGCAGACCACAACACCAACCTTACCTGTATTCAATTAGAGATAACCGATTACCAAGCAGTAAGCCAACTCCCTTCGCAAATAGAGTCGATTGATATCTTGATCAACAACGCTGGCTACTATGGCCCTAAAGGCTACGGGCTGGGTAATACCGATGTTGAAGAGTGGCGTCGTGTATTCGAAGTCAACACCATCGCTCCACTAAAGCTTGTCGAAACGCTATTGCCTTTACTCAAAGACAGCGATATCAAAAAGGTCGCTTGTTTATCCTCTAGAGTCGGCAGTATGTCAGAGAACACCTCAGGCGGCGGTTACATCTATCGCTCCTCTAAAGCCGCTCTAAACTCCGTGGTGAAGAGCCTAAGCAACGACTTAACCGATGATGGCTTTACGGTGTTAGCACTGCATCCAGGTTGGGTGCAGACTGAAATGGGTGGCCCTAATGCTCTGATCGACACCGACACTTCAGCTTCCGGCCTGATTGAAGTCATCGAGTCAGCGAATACCGAAGTGAGTGGTCACTTCTTCAATTTCGATGGCAGCGAAATTGACTGGTAATCCACAGATGAATGCAGGGCATCTCTCAAACCTAGTTAAGCACTCAACGCTGTTTTGTCTAACAGTGATGCTAGCTGGCTGTTTCAGTGATGGCCCCGGCGACTTGTTCGACGACTATCAAACAAAGATAGCCAGAGTACAAGATGCTGACGAGATAATAGAGGAATGGGAATTTGAAAGCCTACCGAGAAAACGAGAACTGCTGCTTGACGTGCCCTCACTCTCTATCGGCCTCATCGACAGCTACCAGCTTCGTCAGTGTGGATTGTTCAATCTGATTGCAGAAAGAAATTCGGTTCTGGGCAAGGTCGCGGATGAGTTTCGTAATTACGATTATCAAGTCGCGCTACTTGAAGGCGTGGGCAAATGTTTATCCAGTAATGAATTAGACCCAGAGATCGTAGAATTACTAAGAGAAATTGAGCAACAGAAACTCGCACAGTTTCCACTGCATCAATGGAACCTCATCTATGCCAGCGATGCTATGCAGTCACAAATGCGGGGTAGTCAGTGGTTACGCGCTGATATAGGCGATCAGGTAAGACAAACCGTTGATGCCTTACAACATATCAATCAAGCGTTAAACGTTCCGCTCGTTTCCGGCAAAACCACTGAGGTTCAAGAAGTATTAGAGAAGAGTTCGACCCTTGGGGATTTATACTACTCGCTCGCTCGGGCGTCAGTTGAGCTTGATACCATCACCAAACAGCTGACAACTTTTGATGACAAGATCATCTGTGGTAAACAACGAGACACCACTAAGTTCCGCTATCTCAACAATGTGTTCGAGCAACAATACATAGGTAAGGTTCAGCCTTACATGGCGCAACTGGATGGCTACTATCAGCACATAGCCCCGCAACTAGGAATGTTTGACGCGCAACCTGAACTGCACAGTTATTACTTTCCCATCCAAGATGCACATCAAGCCTTTCGATCATCCACTCGTCGCCATGTTGACTATTGGCAGCAACTGTTTAAACGTTGTGGCCGTAAAGTCGGTCGCTAATCCTAACCTCAATAAGTCTTAGCTTTTAGTGCTCTTTTTAGCGGAAGTACCTTTCTTAGCATACGTACCTGTCTTGGCGTAAGACTTCTTCGCCCCACCGCCTTTACGGCGTTTGAAGGCAGGTCTCTCGACTTTAGGAAGGTGGCGGAGTGATTCAGGAACTTCTCCCGTTTTTACTTTACCCATTAAACCATCAATCTTGCTTTCTAACGCTTGCATGAAAGGCTGATACGCTTGATTTCGTTCTGCCATGCCTTGCAGCTGGTGCTCCCAATGTGCCGTCATGTCTGGGAAGGTAGAATCCTCAGGTAAGGCATGAATCAAGCCTCTGCCCGCAGGGCTACTGTGAATACTCTTACCTTGGCGCGTTAGCAGCTGCCTTTTGAATAGAGTATCTAGAATACCCGCACGGGTTGCTTCTGTGCCAAGGCCATCGGTTTCTTTCAAAATGGCTTTGAGATCTTTGTTCGCAACAAAACGCGCGATACCTGTCATCGCTTGAAGCAATGTCGCTTCCGTGAAGTGTTTTGGTGGCTCAGTTTTCTTATCACCAATCACGCCTTCACGGCACGTCAACACCGTACCTTTATCCAATGGAGGAACCGTATCCGTGCCATCCCCTTTTTCTTCGGTATCCGTTTTGCCCATCAACACCTTCCAACCCGGGTTGATAAGCTGACGCCCTTTTGCGATGAACACGCCACCAGCGATATCAAAGACCAGCTTAGCATCAGCAAAAACCGCAGGTGGGTAAAACTGCATTAGATACTGACGAGCGATTTGCTGATAGATTTTCATCTCGTTGGCAGACAGGCCGTTCACCGATGACTTCTTCGGAGTAGGAATAATCGCGTGGTGAGCATCGACCTTACTGTCGTTCCATGCTTTTGATTTAAGAGAAAGGTCCGCACCTTGAGCGCCACTTTGCAGCTCTTTCGCATTGTTAGCGATAGCATCAACGATCGATTCTCGCTGCGAGTAGTGCTCTATAGGTAGATAGCGGCTATCAGAACGTGGGTAAGTGATGAGTTTGTGTTTCTCGTACAATGACTGACACGTATCTAACACCTGTTGAGCACTCATACCAAAACGCTTAGACGCATCAATCTGCAAGGCTGACAGCGAGTAAGGCAGTGGCGCAGCTTGTTTACTTTGCTTTTGCTCTGATTCCGTCACCGTCGCGGGTTGATTCGCAATTCGGTTAGCCACATTCTCAACCAGCTTTCGATTGAGCACGCGCCCTTCTTCATCTTGCCATGGTTTACATGCTTCGCTTGGCTTCCAACGCGCACGAATATCAAAGCTCTGGCCGTGATTTTGATAAGGGATCAAAGCGTGCAAAGTGAAGTAATCTTTCGGAATAAAGTTTTCGATCTCTTCATCGCGCCTTACCACCAAACCAAGTACAGGCGTTTGTACTCGCCCGACCGACAACACACCTTGGTAGCCAGCCTTTTGACCGAGTAAGGTATAAGCACGAGTCATGTTCATGCCATACAGCCAATCGGCTCTAGAGCGCGCTAATGCGGAAATAGAAAGCGGAATAAAGTCACGGTTGCTGCGCATTTGAGAAAGTGCACGTTTTACGGCAGGTAAGTTCAAGTCGCTGATCAGTAGCCTGTCCATCGACTCTTTCTTAGCCTTAGAGACTTTGCAGTAATCAATCACTTCATCAACCAGCAACTGCCCTTCTCTATCCGGGTCTCCGGCGTGAACAATTTGAGTGGCGTCCTTCAATAGCTTTCGGATCACCGTGAGCTGTTTGCTTGAAGTCTTACGCGGTCTTAGCTGCCATTGCTCCGGCACGATAGGAAGATCGGCTAAATTCCACTTCTTATAACGGTCGTCATAAGCATCCGGCTCAACCTGCTCCAATAAGTGTCCAATACACCAAGTCACCACATCCCCATTGCCACATTTGATAAACCCTTGGTCTTTCTTTTGTGGATTAGGTAGTGCAGCGGCGATCGCGCGGCCGAGGCTTGGTTTTTCAGCAATAATAAGGCGAGACATGTTTTTCCAGATGCTACAAACAATTAGAGCCACATTATCTAATGTGGCTCTAATAAATCAAGAAAAACTGGTTGTTTATACAGTTAGCATTCCACTATTCAAGCTTCAGCTTTCTTTATAAAAACTCAACGAACTTAGAGAAGTCGCGCTCTGGCACTTTCATTGGTGTACAGCCTGGAGTGCCTAGGTATAGGAAGCCAACAATTTCATCGTCGCCTTCTAGGCCAAATGCTTGGTGTACTTCTGGGTGGAACATCCATTTACCTGAGCGCCAAAAGCCTTGGAAACCTTGTGCGACTGCGGCCATTTGCATCGCCTGTGCAGCACAACCCGCAGACAGATGTTGTTCGATAGCAGGCACTTTCTCGTGCTCAGTTACTTTGGCAATCACAGTAATCACCATCGGAGCTCGGAACGGCGCTTTTTTTACTTTCTCGATAACCGCTTCTTCGCTGTCATCCGCTTCAGCGGCGCGCACCAAGATGTCTGAAAGCTTTTGTAGGCCTGAACCTTGCGCGATAACAAAGCGCCATGGTGTTAGTGCACCGTGGTCTGGAGCACGCAGCCCTGCTTTGATGATGTTTTCTAACGCCACACCTTCAGGTGCCGGATCAGAGAGTTTTGCGATTGAGCGTCTGTTGAGCAATAGATCCAAAGCATCCATTTGAAGTCCTTACTATTTCTTTATTATTTGTATACTTGAACTTTAGCACAGAATACAAACGATAATAAATCTCAACGGCTGTCCATTTAGGCTAGATTAGAAACAATAAAGGCTCCTAAATCTATGACTTAGGAGCCTTGTTCAAAATCTAACTCAGCAAATTAAGTAACAATATCTACTGATAAGATTACAGTTTGATAGCTGATTCTATAACTTAATCGCTAGCTCAACACCTTGACGGATAGCGCGTACCGCATCTAACTCACCGGCATAATCGGCGCCGCCTATCACATGCAGTTTGCCACCAAACTCTTGCCACATGTCTTCGAATGGACGAACTGACACCTGACCTGCACATACGATAACCGAGTCAGCATCCAGCACCTGCTCTTTCTTACCAACGCTGATATGCAGACCTTGGTCATCAATCTTGTTGTAGCTCACGCCACCCAGTAGATTAACACCGCGTTTTTCTAGTGTGCGTTTGTGAATCCAGCCTGTAGTTTTGCCCGGACCTTTACCAACACGACCCGCTTTACGCTGCATCACCCACACCGTTTTATCGCTGAATGAATCAGGGTAAGGGTAAAGTCCGCCTGGGTGTTCCATATTCTTATCGATGCCCCACTCATGCAGCCAATCGTCTAGGCTGTGTGAAGTCGGTTCTGTCAGCATGGTTGCCACATCGACACCAATACCACCAGCACCAACAATCGCGACCTTTTCGCCTACTGGTGTCTTTTCACGAATCAAGGTTTGGTAATCGACCACGTTTTCTTGGTCAATGCCCTCAATATCGAGCTTTCTTGGCTCTACGCCAGCCGCCATGACGACTTCATCGTACTTCAACAACATCTCAAACGTTGCCTCAGTATCCAGTTTCAGGTTCACGCCTGATGCGTCGATTTGGTTAGCAAAGTAGCGAATCGTTTCTCTGAATTCTTCTTTACCCGGAATCTGCATTGCCAATCTAAACTGACCGCCGATACGGTCATTTTTCTCAATCAAGTCAACCTTATGCCCACGCTGAGCTAAAGTCGTTGCACAGGCTAAACCGGCTGGGCCTGCGCCGACAACCGCAATGGTCTTAGTCGCTTGCGCTGGCTGAACAACAATTTCAGTCTCGTAACAAGCGCGTGGGTTCACCAAACAGCTCGCACGTTTACCTTTAAACACGTTATCAAGGCAAGCTTGGTTACAACCGATACAGGTATTGATGAACTGAGCTTGGTCTTGAGCTGCTTTATTAACAAAATCCGGGTCTGCCAAGAATGGACGCGCCATAGACACCATATCAGCCTGCCCAGAGCTAAGAATACGTTCGGCCTCTTCTGGCGTATTAATTCGGTTACATGTCACCACTGGGATCGACACGTATGGTTTCACTTTTTCCGTCACCCAAGAGAATGCACCACGTGGTACTTGTGTCGCGATAGTCGGAACACGCGCTTCATGCCAACCGATGCCGGTATTGATAATAGTCACGCCTGCTTCTTCCAGCTTTTGAGCCAATAGAACAACATCTTCAAAGGTGCTGCCTTGCTCAACCAAATCCAGCATCGACAGTCGGAAAATAATAATGAAGTCGTCACCCACTGCTTCGCGAATCGATTTAACAATCTCCAGCGGGAAACGCATGCGCTTCTCATAAGAACCGCCCCATTCGTCGTAACGCATATTGGTACGTTTACAGATGAATTGGTTAATCAAGTAACCTTCCGATCCCATAATCTCAATGCCGTCGTAACCCGCGACTTGGGCGAGTTCGGCACTGTTGGCAAAGGCACCAATGGTCTTTTTGATCTGACGAGGGCTCATCTCACTCGGTGCGAACTTAGCGATTGGCGCTTTAATACCCGAAGCACTTTGCGCGAATGGGTGCATGGCATAGCGGCCAGCATGCAGCAACTGAAGGGCAATCTTACCGCCATGCTTGTGCACGGCCTCGGTAACAACTTGGTGAGCTTTTGCATGCTTCACTTTACTGAATTCAGCACTAAATGGGGTTAATCTGCCACGTAAATTAGGAGAGAAACCACCGGTAACAATAAGGCCAACGCCTCCTTTTGCTCGCTCTTCATAAAACGCGGCGAGTTTGTGGAGACCTTCTTTATTTTCTTCTAAACCTGTATGCATTGATCCCATCAATACACGGTTACGTAACTGGGTAAATCCAAGATCGAGTGGTTCAAGTAAATGTGGGTACATGGCAGACATCACTTCTATTATTTTATCCTTGTGGTCTGACCACAGTATAGTTCAATTACCAAAAGTTCAAACAACCGTTTACATTTTTGTAACACCGATCATAATGCTGCACGTATTAATCGTTCAGAAGCCCTTAATTTGACTACACTTAATGAGAATATATATCGATTAACAATTCTTGGTGTAGTTTGAGCTTGGGAATTATCGTAGGATACTAAGCAGTTCATATTATTGAGATTAATGGTACTACGGCTTGTTAAAGCGACGTAATCTCACTGCGGAGACAGAATGAAAAAAATATTCAAATTTATAGGCATGTTCTTTAAAGGGATTTGGAAGCTCATTACGTTTGTACGTCTTGCGCTGGTTAACCTAGTCTTTTTACTCAGTATCGCCATCATCTACTTTGTGTACTTCCATTCAGATACGGCTCAACCGACGGTTCCTCAGGATTCGGCTTTAGTGCTTAATCTGTCTGGCCCTATTGTGGAACAAAGCCGCTATATCAATCCGATGGATTCGGTCACAGGCTCACTACTTGGCAAAGACCTTCCAAAAGAGAACATCCTGTTTGATATCGTTGAAACGATTCGCTACGCAAAAGACGATGACAAGGTTACTGGTATCGTTTTAGCTCTCAAAGAGCTGCCAGAAACCAACCTGACCAAGCTACGCTACATTGCTAAAGCATTGAATGAGTTCAAAGCAACAGGCAAACCGATTTATGCGGTGGGTGACTTTTACAACCAAAGCCAATACTACCTAGCCAGCTACGCAACTAAGGTCTTCCTATCACCAGATGGTGGGGTTCTTCTTAAAGGCTATAGCGCTTACTCGCTTTACTACAAAACGTTGTTAGAGAAACTAGACGTAAACACGCACGTGTTCCGTGTGGGCACTTATAAGTCAGCTATTGAGCCTTTCATTCGTGATGACATGTCAGACGCAGCGAAAGAGTCCGCTTCTCGTTGGTTAAGCCAACTATGGGGTGCGTACGTTGATGACGTCAGTAACAACCGCCAGATCGATGCTAAAACACTGAATCCAAGCATGGACACCTTCTTGAAAGAACTGGAGTCGGTGGACGGTGACATTGCAAAACTGGCTGAGAAACTTGGCTTAGTGGATGAGCTAGCGACACGCCAGCAAGTTCGACTAGAGCTTGCCGATGCTTTCGGCAGTGATGGTCAAGACAGTTACAACGCACTTGGCTACTACGAGTACCGTGCAACCATGCTTCCAGACATGAGCAGTGAATCACACGATGTAGCTGTGATTGTTGCTAGCGGCGCTATTATGGATGGCAAACAGCCACGTGGCACCGTGGGTGGCGATACAACCGCGGCTCTACTTCGCCAAGCTCGTAACGATGACAAAGTTAAAGCCGTTGTTCTTAGAGTGGATAGCCCTGGCGGCAGCGCCTTTGCTTCAGAAGTTATTCGCAATGAAATAGAAGCGATTAAGCAAGCGGGTAAGCCTGTAGTTGTGTCAATGTCTAGCCTTGCCGCTTCTGGTGGTTACTGGATCTCGATGGGTGCGGATAAGATCCTAGCTCAGCCAACCACACTAACGGGTTCAATTGGTATCTTCAGTGTTATCACCACCTTCGAAAAAGGGTTGAACGATATTGGTGTTTACACTGATGGCGTTGGCACCTCACCTTTCTCAGGTCTTGGTATTACAACTGGACTTAGCGATGGCGCGAAAGACGCGTTCCAAATGGGCATTGAAAACGGATACCGCCGATTCATCAGCCTAGTTGGAGAAAATCGCGGTCTGGAAGTCGATGCTGTCGACAAGATTGCTCAAGGTCGAGTTTGGACAGGTCAAGATGCGATTCAGAAAGGCTTAGTCGATGAGATTGGTGATTTCGATGATGCGGTTGCAGCTGCGGCTTCACTTGCAGAGCTTGAAAGCTACAACATCTACTGGGTAGAAGAGCCACTTTCGGCCACTGAACAATTTATTCAAGAATTTATGAACCAAGTTCAGATGTCGATAGGCCTAGATATTCAATCGATGATACCAAGCAGTTTACAGCCTGTTACTCAGCAGTTAGCTCAAGATAGCCAGCTGTTAGGCAGCTTTAACGACCCACAAGGCCGATACGCTTTCTGCTTAAATTGCCAAGTTCAATAAGTTGAGCCAATAACTCAATGACTAAGGGGTACCTCTGTGTGAGGTGCCTCTTTTTATTGCATGATAATTCGCTATAATCGCCCCCCTGTTCCCTACATCACACTAAGTATTAATCGCCATGGAAAGAAAACACATCTATATCGCGTACACCGGCGGCACAATTGGCATGCAGAAGTCTATTGACCACGGCTATGTTCCAGTCGCAGGTTTCATGGATAAGCAGCTAGCTGGCATGCCTGAATTCCATCGCCCAGAGATGCCTGAGTACACCATTCACGAATACTCTCCATTAATGGACTCTTCAGATATGACGCCACTTGATTGGCAGACTATCGCTGATGACATTCGCGCGAATTACGATAAGTACGATGGTTTCGTTATCCTGCATGGTACAGACACTATGGCTTACACTGCTTCTGCACTGTCTTTCATGCTTGAAAACCTCGGCAAACCTGTGATTGTTACGGGCTCTCAGATCCCATTAGCAGAGCTTCGTTCAGACGGACAAGCAAATCTGCTGAATGCGCTACACATTGCAGCAAACTACCCAATCAACGAAGTGACACTGTTCTTCAACAACAAGTTGATGCGTGGTAACCGCAGCACAAAATCACACGCAGATGGCTTCAATGCGTTTACGTCTCCAAACCTGAATCCTTTGCTAGAAGCGGGTATCAATATCCAACTTAGCAATAACGTAAAGGTAAACGAACAACCTGAAGGTGCTTTCAAGGTTCATAACATTACTCCGCAACCTATCGGCGTAATCACAATGTACCCAGGCATCTCACACGAAGTTATCCGTAACACGCTATTACAACCTGTTAACGCGATGATTCTGCTTACTTTTGGTGTGGGTAACGCACCACAAAACCCAGAACTGCTTCAGCACCTGAAAGATGCCTCAGAGCGCGGTGTGATTGTTGTGAACCTAACTCAATGTTTGGCTGGTAAAGTCAACATGGGTGGTTACGCGACAGGTTGTGCACTAGCAGAAGCGGGCGTTGTCAGTGGTTACGATATGACACCAGAAGCGGCACTGGCGAAATTGCATTATCTATTAAGCCAAAACCTAGGCTACGAAGAAGTGAAGACTCAGATGCAACAAGTGTTGCGCGGTGAGATGAGCTTATAACCGGTTCAAGGATTCACGTTAAACCCAATTATTCTATGAAAGTAACGGCGGCTTAACGTGAACTAAATCGTTTTATTGCTTATAAATAAACGAGTTAAACTAAAAGGGGTGGCACATTGCCACCCCTTTGTTGTAATTTAAGCTTAATGATTCGGGTTAACCCTAACAATGTCTTCTTGATCTGACTTAAACTGTTTCTTTAGTTCAGACTTAGATTTAAAGCTAATCTCACCACCAGCTGCAATTGTCATATGTTGAGCTTCAGAGTTATGTTTAGATTGGTATAACATAACCGCTTGCATACACGAGTCGCGCTGTTCTTTTGAGAGCGCCGTACCTTCTGGCCATTTACCCGTTTCAACTGCGTAGGTTAAACGTTCGTAGACCTCGGGTGTCATTGCGCTAAGAAGTTGTTCTGCATCCATGGTAAAGCCTTAGTTTTAACAATTTTCACCAGAAAATAACCCGTAACAGAATTGAGTCAAGAACCTGACCGATAATAAGTGCATCTGATCACAAGTGAAGGAATATGAAAATTATGAAATGGTTGGCGATTAGCCTATTGCCTTTCACTCTGGTTGGGTGTCTTGAAGGGAACAAAAATACCGATCAACTGTGCCAAAGCAATCCGGGTCTTCAGTGTGAACAATTGAACATGAACGATGGGCAATGTCGTGTCGCACGTACCGACCTCATCTGGCATCGATTTGAAGTTCAGAAGCAACCCACCGAAATCAACAAAATTAAAGAATTCGAATTAGTCACTGCCTACAAAAAGTGCCTAGAGCTCGCGGCACAGATCGAAACGATCGATCAATCTAAGCTGCAAGAGCGTCGCTTTACCTCTTTAATGCACAGTATCGAAGAGTCTGAGCGCATTGTTGATGAGCTATCGAAATCTGATACACCGGAAACGCTTTACTTCTTGTGGTCGCAAACTGGGGACACCAATGCCAGACGCAGTTTCCTACAACTAGAAGGCTCTGAAGCGTTAAACACAGCTGAGATGCAATATGCCTTGGCAACCTTCTATACCACCCGCAATCATATAAAGACACTTAAGCTACTCAATAATGCGCTAACGCTTTCTAATGGCTCGGTAGCCAACACTGAAATCTTCAAGTCGATGGCCAGTATCAACCACAGCCTGGGACATATGGAAAAAGCGTACGTTTGGGCAATGGTTGCCAAAGACTTTGACGTGCCGATTGCTTCTGAAGCCGAGCTCACGGTGTTGTACCATTTCGACAAGGCAACCTATAAGAAGCTAAATAAAGACGCAGATAACATCGTCGAAGCGATTGAGGATGGAATTTACAGCCCTTCAATCGTCCCGAGTTACTGATCGCTTCATTTATAGTGTTCTTACTTAAGCTTCTTATTCACCTGCTTTCAAATAAAAACAGCTACCTTTTTGGTAGCTGTTTTTATTTGTACTAGAGTTAAATCTGAAATCTTGGGCGTTTCAGCATTCCTAAATCGACAAATGCGACCTGTAAGGATTAGACAATAGTTACAAGTTATTTCGTACTTTCGTCATTTTTGTTGAAAATTAACGACACTGAATTAACACAGAACCGTTCACCTGTGGTCTTCGGGCCATCTGGAAAAACGTGACCTAAATGGCTATCACAGGCGGTACAACGGATCTCTACACGCTTCATTCCGTGACTTAGATCTTCTATATAGCGTACTGCTTCATCATTCACTGGGGCATCAAAGCTTGGCCAACCACACCCAGAGTCATATTTGTTATCCGACAGAAACAAAGGGCTTTCACAGCATGTGCAGCTATAGACGCCAGTCTTATGGTTGTGCAGTAACTTGCCGCTATATGGGGCTTCAGTACCACGCTCACGACACACTGAAAATTCGTCGTCCGTTAGGCGCTCACGCCAGTATTCATCAGGCTTTATCATATTTCCTCCCTTTTGAATCACGTTAATATCTCTCCACATTCTCAGTTATTATATTTACTTTTTTCTATAAAGGCTTGCATATGAGTCGTTTTGTAGCACATACTTTCTCACCAGGAAACATTGTACATATACACTCATAAGTGAATCATCATTTAGGGGTATTTTACCCAACTGGAAGGGTACAGAGCCACTTGCAATGGTCAATTTTCAATCACTTACACCCAATTGTTAAGAAAAGCGTCGCTTTTTTTTGACATTAAACAAGTTAAGTCGGATTATCTATTGCAGATGTATACTGGATTCTGTAATTTTACTACCAGTTATCTTTAATCAGAAATTAAGTTGTGGAGCAACTACAATGACTATCAAAGTAGGTATTAACGGTTTTGGCCGTATCGGCCGTTTCGTATTCCGCGCAGCTCAAGAGCGTGCAGACATCGAAGTAGTAGGTATTAACGATCTAATCGACGTAGAGTACATGGCATACATGCTTAAGTACGACTCAACTCACGGCCGTTTCAACGGTACTGTTGAAGTTGAAGGCGGTAACCTAATCGTTAACGGTAAAACTGTACGTGTTACAGCTGAGCGTAACCCAGAAGACCTTAAGTGGGATGCTATCGACGTAGACGTAGTTGCTGAAGCAACTGGTCTTTTCCTAACTGACGAGACTGCACGTAAGCACATCACTGCTGGCGCTAAGAAAGTAGTTCTTACTGGTCCTTCTAAAGATGCAACTCCAATGTTCGTAATGGGCGTTAACCAAGCATCTTACGCTGGTCAAGACATCGTTTCTAACGCTTCTTGTACTACTAACTGTCTTGCACCTATCGCTAAAGTACTTAACGATAAGTGGGGCATTGAGTCTGGTCTTATGACTACAGTTCACGCTACTACAGCAACTCAAAAAACTGTAGATGGCCCTTCTGCTAAAGACTGGCGCGGTGGCCGTGGTGCTTCTCAAAACATCATCCCATCTTCAACTGGTGCTGCTAAAGCTGTAGGCGTTGTTCTTCCAGAACTAAACGGCCTTCTAACTGGTATGGCTTTCCGTGTACCAACTGCTAACGTATCTGTAGTTGACCTAACAGTTAACCTAAAAGAAGCTGCATCTTACGAAGAAATTTGTGCTGCAATGAAAGAAGCTTCTGAAGGCGAAATGGCTGGCGTTCTTGGTTACACTGAAGACCAAGTAGTATCACAAGATTTCATCGGTGAAGTTCAAACTTCAGTATTCGATGCTAAAGCTGGTGTTGCTCTAACTGACAAATTCGTTAAAGTTGTATCTTGGTACGACAACGAAATCGGTTACTCAAACAAAGTTCTAGACCTAATCGCTCACATCTCTAAGTAATTTCTTTTTAGAAATCGCTTTAGATAAGCATTAGCGAAGGCTGTTTTGAGCAGACTTTGAAAAAGGCGACCTTAGTGTCGCCTTTTTAATGCCTGCTATCTTTTAAACCGCGTCTGTCTAAGCTCATCAAGATAGCCCAAACGCAAAATTCAATTCTAATACTGACTCTGCT
Source organism: Vibrio sp. 10N.222.55.C6 (assembly GCF_041473395.1). Classification (NCBI taxonomy): domain Bacteria; kingdom Pseudomonadati; phylum Pseudomonadota; class Gammaproteobacteria; order Vibrionales; family Vibrionaceae; genus Vibrio; species Vibrio sp. 10N.222.55.C6. The sequence goes on along the minus strand of NZ_JBFRSD010000002.1, from coordinate 66,574 downwards.
TGTTACTCATGAAAACACAAGCATCACTCTAGTCAGCATTTGAATTCAATTTCCTTAGAAGGATCATGTAATGGATTTATCTACTCTACCTGCACTGGCGGTACTTTCTGACAACGTCACTATCGTTGAACACGAAGGTGTAAAACTGGTTCGCGTTATCCACGATAAAGCAAACGCAGCGATTTCACTGTTTGGCGGCCATGTGGTGTCATTCCAACCGCAAGGTCAAGAAGACCTAATTTGGATGAGCCAACAAGCTAAGTTCGATGGTAAAACGGCTCTGCGTGGTGGTATTCCAGTATGTTGGCCTTGGTTTGGTCGCATTGCAGCACCAGCACATGGTTTTGCCCGTTCAAGTGAATGGCAATTGGTTGAACACCGTGAAAGCGAAGCTGGCGTGATTGTTAGCTTAGGTCTGAAGCCAAGCGAAGAGACGCTAGCAGTATGGCCTCATCAGTTTGATGCTCGCTTGAATGTTGAGATCGGCGAACAACTAAAAGTAACGCTGGACGTGAAGAACACTGATTCTCAGCCATGGACTTTCTCTGGTGCACTACACACTTACCTAAACGTTGGCGATATCCACAACACAACCACCACTGGTATGGGTGCTGAGTACATTGATAGCCTGCAAGGTGGCAAGATCTGCCAAGGTGGATCTGAACTGGTACTGACCGACACGATTGATCGCGTTTACACTCAGCCAGAAGCGCAAATCTGTGTTGCTGACAAAAAATTTGATCGCACACTGACCGTTGAAAATCACGGTCACAATTCAGCAGTACTGTGGAACCCTTGGGCTGAAGGGGCTGCGGGTATGGGTGACATGCAAGACGACGGTTACCTAACCATGTTGTGTGTTGAATCAACACTGCACGCACCAAGCCTAGAAGCCGGTAAAACACTCCGGCCGGGTGAAAACCACCAACTGATCACTGTGATTAGTGCCCAATAACCGTATAAATACAGTTATAAAAAACGATTTTTGAGCGGCTTTATGTCGCTCTTTTACTTTTTGGTTTTAGCTCGTTACACTTGCGCTGTCTATTCTCCTTTAGAGGTCTCCATGACTTACCAATGCCCTTTGTGTCACCAACCTTTATCTCAAAACGATCGTACGTTTAAGTGTGAAAAGAACCATCAGTTCGACCTAGCGAAAGAAGGCTACGTCAATTTGATGCCTGCGCACCACAAACGCTCAAAAGATCCAGGTGACAACAAAGAGATGATGCAGGCACGTCGTCGCTTCCTTGAAGGTAACCACTATGACCCAATGCGCCAAGCGGTGGTGACGTTGTGTTCTCGCTATCTACCAGAAGAGACGCCTAGCCTATTGGATATTGGTTGTGGCGAAGGTTATTACACCAACGAAATTGCTGTGAATCTTCAAGAAAAGAAAGGGGCTACTTTTGGCCTAGACATTTCTAAGATTGCTATCAAATACGCCGCTAAACGCTACCCTGCTGTCGACTTCTCAGTTGCATCAAGCCATCGCCTACCCTTTTCTGAAAACAGCTTAGACGGAATTCTACGCATTTACGCGCCTTGCAAGGCTGAAGAGTTACAACGCACCATCAAAGATAATGGTGTGGTGATCACCGTGACACCAGCTAGCCGACACCTGTATCAACTGCGTGATGCAATTTATGATGGCGTTCGCTTGCACGACGAAGATCCAGAAGTGATCGAAGGTTTTACGCTTGAGCATCAAGAGCAACTAAACTATATGATGGAACTATCGGGGTCAGATGCATTCGACCTGCTACAGATGACGCCGTTTGCTTGGAAGGCGAGTGAAGAGTTTAAACTACAACTCACCGAGGCAGAGCAATTCAACTGTGAAGCTGACTTTATGCTGCGAGTGTACCGCAAACAAATTTAATTGATATTGATTATCGTTTACATTGAAATCTTATCTTGCCTCCTTTAGTATGCGTGTTCTTCAAGGAGGCATTTCATGCAACGTATTATTCTTATCGGATTAGCTACTCTTCTCACGGCTTGTGCTAGTCAACCTGCAAAAGACACTTCTCAAAAAGTGGCTCAAACGGAATCCGTTTCCACATTCTATGACTACCAGTTCGCTTCTCCACAAGGCGAAACACTTTCTCTCGATGCATTACCCGAGCAGCTGATTGACGCTGATGTGGTTCTAATTGGCGAATGGCACACGCATTCTGCCATTCACCGCTTCCAAACCGACTTCTTAAAAGCGCGCCGCAACGCAACATCAAACATTGCGCTTTCAATGGAACAGTTCACTCGAGAGCACCAAGCCACACTTGACCAATACTTAAACGGCGAAATTGGCGAACAAATTCTCATGTCTCAAGCGGCAGCTTGGCCAAATTACGAAAGTGATTACCGCGCGTTAGTTGAGTTCGCAAAAGCCAACGACGTCGATGTTATTGCGGCAAATGCACCAAAGCCATTCGTGCAGTGTATTGGCCGTAAAGGATTGCCTTACCTAGACCAATTATCGACCGAGCAACGCCAATGGATTGCTGCCGAAGTGGATACTGGCGATAGCCCTTACAAAGAAAAGTTCATGGCTTCTATGCATCACGGTACGCCAGAGCAAACAGAAAAGCAGTTTGCCGCTCAGGTTACCTGGGACGAAACCATGGCTGAGTCGATTGTGGATTACCTAGCATCAAACCCTGATAAACAAGTGATTCACGTGGCTGGCAAGTTCCACACCGAGGGTGGTTTAGGGACGGCGGCATCAATTCTACGTCGTAACCCTGATTTAAAAATCGCCATCATCAGCCCGGTTGAAGCGATCTCATCGGATAGCGGTGATTATCAGCTTGAAGTGCTTTCGCCGCCGGCTCGCTTTGTAAAGAAAGAGAACCGAATGAAGGCATACAAGCATCTGTCAAAACGTAGCGCTAGCCTAGAGTGTGAGTAGGATCTGTTGATCCACTCTTCTAAGCTAAAGAGTCGATGGGCTAATCCTAGATAATTAGCCCATCGTCACAACTTGATCACGTTCCCGTCATTCATCCTAACTCTATCTAAAATCAAACATTCTTATCGGCACAAGACTTGCTTAGTAAATAGACGATTTAACCAAGCAGACGAAAATGTAATATGCGAATAAAAAAACATCACTATCGATGATTAATTGCACAAGTTTTTCACACCTCTGCCGATACTATATTTAAGGATAGGTAAGGAGAGCTATATGACGCCAGTAGGAACGAGTAATACTCAGCTGTATTCGCCTTCGCAGATGAACGCTAAGAGTTCAGCTAACGAAGCTGAAAAGCCTACACCGCTTAAGGTTGAGCAAAATACGGTTAAGCTTTCTGATGAAGGCAAAGCACTCTTATCTGCCCTAAAAGAAATTGATAAAGAAGCGAAGAAAGTCGAAGCAGAAAACGCGACAGTTACCGATAAAGTTGAGTCATTCGCTCATGGTGCCTTGGGTATGGATCACCCAGATAAGATTGAAGAAGAAGATGATGGTTCTTATTCAGCGGGGCAATACCTGTCCGCAGCGGCAACCGTAGGCGGTATTCTTCTCGCACTCATTTAGCCTTGCCAACCTATCGCATTCTCTAGAATAAAAGCGATTTATCGTTACGACAATAGACCCGATTAGGTCTAAAAAACGAGTTCATTCCATAATTCCGCTCTCATTTTAATGGAATAATACTCGTGAAAAACACTTTTGAGCTTATCGATAAGCCAACCTTTTTTGGTGCTATAGCACTCCTACTCACGATAGTTTTCCCGCTCATTTTGTTCCCTGCACAGGGCGCAGACTGGATTGCGGTTGCGAAAACATTCATGACTGATCAACTCGGATTCCTGTATCTTGCTCTAGGTCTCGCAGCCTGTGCATTTATGGTGTACGTAGTATTCAGTGATATGGGACAAATTAAACTGGGCGAAGCTGATGAAGAGCCTGAGTTTAAAACTGCATCATGGGCTGCCATGCTATTTTGTGGCGGTATCGGTGCAAGTATCTTGTATTGGGGCTGTATTGAGTGGGCTTACTACTACCAATCACCGCCTTTCCAACTAGAACCTGGCAGTGAAGAAGCAGTACGCTGGGCTGCGACCTACGGCCTATTCCACTGGGGACCAATCGCATGGTCTATCTACCTAATCCCGGCAATTCCTATCGCTTACTTCTTCTACGTACGTAAACAACCTGTTCTAAAGATTTCAAGCGCATTAATGCCTGTTCTTGGTGAACACCGTAGTAAAGGCGTACCAGGAAAGATCGTTGATATCCTATTCATTTTCGGTCTATTAGGCGGCGCTGCAACAACATTAGGTTTAGCCGCTCCTCTGATCACTGAAGGTCTAAATCACCTATTTGGTCTACCTAAAAATAACCTAACGCAAGTGATGGTGCTTTTAGTGTGTACTGCGATTTTTGCTTACTCATCTTATGCTGGATTGGAAAAAGGCATCAAGATCCTAAGTAACATCAACTTCTGGGGTGCGATGGGTCTACTGGCTTTCGTTCTGATCGCGGGTCCAACAATCTTCATGTTAGAAACAGGCTTAGACTCAATTGGTCGTCTACTGTCTAACTTCTTCGTGATGGCAACGTGGGCTGAACCATTTGGTGGTTACGGTACATTCGAAAACACTCACTTCCCACAAGACTGGACGATTTTCTACTGGGCATGGTGGCTAGTATTTGCACCGAGTATGGGTCTGTTTGTTGCGCGTATCTCTCGCGGCAGAACCATCAAACAAATGGTGTCAGGGTCGATCTTCTTTGGTTCTCTAGGTTGTTTCCTGTTCTTCATGATCTTAGGTAACTACGGCCTATCACTGCAGCTTTCTGGTGAGCTAGATGTCGTTGCCATTTTGAATGCGGAAGGCGCAACCAAAGCTATCTTCTCGATGCTTGCACAATTGCCAATGAGCACGCTGGTTATCGCTGTATTTACAATGCTGTGTATCATTTTCACGGCAACAACATTTGACTCTATCTCATACATCCTAGCGTCTGTTGTACAAAATAACGTGACCGAAGAGCCAATGCGCTGGAACCGTATGTTCTGGGCATTTACTCTGTCGTTCTTACCAACGATTCTAATGTTCTTAGGCGGTCTAAGTACGCTACAAACGGCGGCGATTGTTGGTGGCTTACCACTGCTTGCTATCTCTGTGATGCTGATGATTTCAGCGGTTCGTGCGACTAACCTCGACCTACGCCATCAAGATGCGTATATCGAGCCAACGATCAACATCGAAGAACTGCCAGACATGGACCCTTGGTCTGCTGAAGGTATGGCGTTGGCTCAGTTTGAGAAAGAAAGAGATGCAGCACAAGAAGCCGCAGAACTTGAGCGTGTTGCTTACACAGAACTTGCCGCAGTGAAGAAAGAAATTCGCGCTTATGTGTTAGAACAAGGTTCACAAATGGAAACTCACGAGTTACCAGAGAACCTACAACAAGCACTTGAGCAGGCCGAGAGTAATCTTAGTGCCGCACAAGCGAAAAAGATCGAGTTATCTGAGCAAGCTCAGAATGCTCGTATCACGTTCAATCAGGTGGTTGCAGACTTACCGCTTGCTTGACATTAGCCATGACACAGTCCATTGATTTGGACCCTCCTAAATACGACAAAGGCTCACAGAAATGTGAGCCTTTTTTTATTCGGGTGATTGACTAGTCTTCGTTAACTAGCGGTTCGGGTGGTTCAAGATGTGTTCTTCCCAATCGACAACATCGATTTCGTATACCACTTTGTTACGAACGCTTTCACCTGCTGCATGCATCTCTGTTTTTGATCCGGTGATCAACGGGTGCCATTCAGGAATCGGCTTAGATTCTGATAAAAGGCGGTAAGCACAAGTGTCTGGTAGCCAGTGAAACTCATCGATCTTGTCACGAGTCAGCTTCAAACACTCTTCACCTGAAGTGAAGCGGTTCGGGTAATCTTTACACGAACATGTTTTGTCGTTTAACCAGCTACACGCCACATTGGTGTAGTAAACTTCATCGCTATCTTCATCCATTAGTTTATGTAGGCAGCACTTACCACAACCGTCGCAAAGTGATTCCCACTCATTCTCGGTCATCTGTTCTAGTGTCTTTTCTTGCCAAAATGGATTCGTCATAGGATTACTTCTTACTCTTTTACTGGGGTGCGTGTTATACCGCTAGCCCATAAAAAGTTCAAGGATAATAATTGTTCATTCTTTGATTCAATCAACAGCTGTCACTCTCATCATTTTTTGCTACTATCGCGCACCCTGTTATTTAGTGAGTTTAATTTGATGGAATGTCGCCTAGGTTGTGGAGCATGCTGTATCGCTCCAAGTATTACATCTGCTATTCCTGGAATGCCTAATGGTAAGCCTGCTGGGGTACGCTGCATCCAATTAAATGAGCAAGATCTCTGCAAATTATTTGGTCAACCTTCACGCCCGAAGGTATGTCACCAATTCAAAGCTTGCCCTGTCATTTGTGGTAAAACCGACCAAGAAGCGCTTGATAACCTTATTGAGCTCGAAGCAATAACTTAACAATACTTTTCTTCTTATATATGCCCAAGATTTCACAACTTTGATAGAACTAAACTATCTTATTGATACTGGTAAAGATTAATAAGGATAGTTATGAATAAGTATATCGCAGAAATGTTCGGTACATTTTGGTTGGTGTTAGGTGGTTGTGGTAGTGCCGTCTTAGCCGCTGCTTTTCCCGATGTAGGTATCGGCTTACTCGGGGTTTCCCTCGCGTTTGGTTTAACCGTACTCACCATGGCTTTTGCTATTGGCCATATATCCGGCTGTCATCTCAACCCTGCTGTTACAATTGGTCTTTGGAGCGGTGGCCGCTTTGATGCCAAAGACGTCGCACCTTACATTATTGCCCAGGTCATTGGCGGTATTATCGCGGGTGGAGTGTTATTTGTGATTGCTTCAGGCCAAGCAGGTTTTGACGCTGCGGCATCTGGCTTTGCTTCAAATGGTTACGGTGAACACTCACCGGGCGGCTACTCACTAACTGCTGCACTGGTCTGTGAAGTGGTCATGACCATGGTGTTTCTATTCGTGATCATGGGCGCAACCGATTCAAAAGCCCCTGCTGGGTTTGCACCGATCGCAATTGGTCTCTGTTTGACCTTGATTCACCTTATCAGTATTCCCGTAACCAATACTTCTGTGAACCCTGCTCGAAGTACCGGCGTGGCTGTATTTGTCGGTGATTGGGCCGTTTCGCAATTGTGGCTATTCTGGGTTGCACCGATTATTGGTGCTGTAATTGGCGCGATGATATACAAAGCGGTAAGAGGTTCAGATTAAGCGCTGAAAAACGTCTAAAGCAATAAAAGAAAAAGCCGCTTAGTGATACTTCACCAAGCGGCTTTTTTAGATCTTATGACGACCGAGTAAGGAGTGCGAAAGCGTGGTGCCATCCACCAGCTCTAGCTCACCACCAACGGGAACACCATGAGCGATACGGCTAGCGTTCACTTCATGGGCATTACATAGCTCAGCAATGTAGTGCGCTGTCGCTTCCCCTTCAACTGTTGGGTTAGTCGCTAGGATTACTTCAGAGATATCACCACGACGCAGGCGGTAGTCCAAAACATCGAGACCGATGTCACTTGGACCAATACCATCAAGTGGTGAAAGGTGGCCCATCAATACAAAGTAACGGCCTGAATATTGGCCAGTCGCTTCTATTGCTGCAATGTCTGCAGGGCTTTCTACTACACAGATTTGACCATTTTCCTGACGTTTAGGATTGGTACAAATGTGGCAAGTATCTTCTTCAGTAAAAGTACGGCACTCATTACAGTGACCAATTTCGGTCATTGCTTGGCTAAGAGCTTCAGCCAATTGTAGGCCGCCTTTTCTATCGCGCTGTAACAAATGAAAGGCCATACGCTGCGCCGACTTGGGGCCAACCCCAGGTAGACAACGTAAGGCCTCCATCAAATGCTCCAGCATATGACTGGTACGCATATTTAACCGTTCTAATGTTCAAGTAATAGCCTGTTCAACACAAACCACCACCTGAATTAACCTTTAAGAATAAGTTACTTAGAAAGGCATCTTCATACCTGGTGGAAGTTGCATTCCGCCAGTTACGCTAGCCATTTTCTCTTTTTGAGTTTCTTCAACGCGACGAGCCGCATCGTTGAAAGCAGCAGCGATAAGATCTTCAAGCATCTCTTTATCGTCTTCCATTAGGCTTTCATCGATATCAACACGGCGAACGCTGTGGCTACCAGTGATCGTTACTTTTACAAGGCCAGCACCTGACTCACCTGTAACTTCCATATTTGCGATTTCTTCTTGAAGCTTTTGCATGCGCTCTTGCATTTGCTGGGCTTGCTTCATCATGTTGCCCATACCGCCTTTACCAAACATGTTAATACTCTCTGGTCTAATTGGTTTATTAAAATTAATTAAGCTATACGAGCTTAAATGGGGGTTAAAACAGTGTGATTCAACCCCTCGATGTTCAGTTCTCAGATTTGCTTATCTGGGATGATATACCGGTCACTAAACAAGAAAACGTTCTAGATAGGACGAACGCTGTCTCTGTCGAGTTCAGCGGCAAAACGTCTTTCAATGAACTGTACGTTGGCATCGTTTTCTAAAGCGGTAAACGCGTCTTTCAACTTACCTTGGTACAACCTTTCTCGTAATTCTAGCGGCGTTTCTCCACCATCACCGATTTCAACACTCAAATGACACTCTTCTCCAAGCACAGTATTGAGAGACTGCAATAATTCACTCTGTGCACGGTCCGTATTCAAGTGAGCTTGGCTCGCTCTTAACGTTAAAGTGATTGATGTGTCGTTTTTAGCAAACACTGAGTTCAATGCTAACTGTTCAACAAGCTTGGCTGTCTCTAGCTTTTGAATCGTGGCGGACCATTCATCTTGAGCAATCGACTCTTGAAGCAATTTGTCGACCATTTCTGGTGTCTTAATATGCTCTAACGCACGCTTGATCTGAGTAGGTGTAAGCTCTTTGCTCACCTCTTTCACTACAGGTTTAGACGGTTTCCAGCGATAAGGTTCATTATCGTTGGTCACATTTTCTGTCGAAGAGGCTGATAAAGAAGCTGGCGACACCCGCTCAGAACCACCGTGTTGCTGAGCAACTCGATCAAGAACTGAAGTTTTAGCTGGTGTCGCTTTAGCCTTTTTTGGCGCCGAGCCTTTGTTTTCTGTTGCCGAACTGCCTCTACGTTGAGAACGTAATTGGTGGCGTAAACCACTCATAGGCGAAGTTGCACGCGCTGGCTGCTCTTGCGGAGCAGAAGGTGCAGCGCTTGGCTGTTGAACCGGACTCTGGTTTTGATAATTCGTTTGTTGCTGCTGAGGCTGCTCTGCACCGTAGCTTGGACGCTCATCATAAGCAGGAGGCGCGTCATACTGGCTATGCGGGTAATCCTGCTCAGGATAACCTTGGTTGCCTGAATGTTCAGCGTAACCTTGCGAATCTGAATACTGTGCTGGAGTCTGTTGCACGGGTGGTGGCTGCATAGCTTGCTGTTGAGGCGCCTGTTGTTGCATCTGAGGCTGTCTCGGAGCTGCCATTGGCGCAGGTTGACTCACTGACTGAGCAACGTTCTGAGCTTGAGCTGCTGGAACTGGCGCTGGGCTTGCCAACTGAGTCGAGATTGCCGTAGCAACCGCTTGTTCAGCTGGTCTAAATGCCAACATGCGTAAAACCACCATCTCAATACCAACGCGAGCGGTTGGCGACAATGGTAAGTCTTCACGACCTTTCAATACGATCTGGTAGTAGAGTTGAATGTCTTGTGGGCTAAGCGCTTTGCTCAGTAGTTCAAGCTTCTCAGCGTCAGGCTGTGCCTTATCTAGTGTGGATGGCAAAGCTTGGAACATCGCAAGACGATGCAGTTGAGTCGCAAGCTGATTCAGCAAACCATCCCACTCGACACCGTTCTCAGCAAGGCTTTGGATACACGCCATCGCTTGCTGTGGCTGCTTACTGCTAATCGCTTCAAGCAAGTGGATAGCTTGGTCGGTATCCAGTGTTCCGAGCATGTGAGCAACAGTATCTGTTACGACATTGCCATTACCCAATGCGATAGCTTGGTCTGTAAGGCTTAGCGCATCACGCATACTGCCATCAGCAGCATGAGCAATCATTCCAAGCGCACGAGATTCAGACGTCACATCTTCTTGTTCAAGAATATGATCGAGCTGCTCGTGAATATTATCAACGCTGATCGGCTTAAGATGGAACTGCAAACAACGCGACAAGATCGTTACTGGAAGCTTCTGTGGATCCGTTGTTGCGAGCAAGAATTTCACATACTCAGGCGGCTCTTCTAAGGTCTTTAGAAGCGCATTAAAGCTGTGCCTAGAAAGCATGTGGACTTCATCGATTAGGTAAACCTTGAAGCGACCACGTGCAGGCTTGTACTGAACATTGTCCAGAAGCTCGCGGGTATCTTCTACCTTAGTTCGTGATGCCGCATCGATCTCGAGCAGGTCAACAAAGCGACCTTCATCGATTTCTTTACAGGTTGCACATTCACCACAAGGTGTTGAGGTAATGCCTGTTTCACAGTTGAGTCCCTTAGCAAACAAACGACCGATGGTTGTTTTACCAACACCTCGTGTACCGCTGAACAGGTATGCGTGGTGCAACCTATTCTGGCTAAGGGCATTCTCTAATGCTGTTAAAACATGGGCTTGACCAACCACTTCTTTGAATTTGGTTGGTCGCCATTTTCGCGCTAACGCAAGATAGCTCATGAATAATTCCGAAAAGGATTAGTGACCGTCGAATTCGCAGATGCTAAACACTTCTAGACCTAAGCCTTGTAAGCGCTTGTCACCACCGATTTCTGGAAGGTTAATAACAAATGCAGCGTGTTCTACCACACCACCAAGCTGACGAATCAACTTTGTTGTTGCTTCAATCGTACCGCCCGTTGCTAGCAAATCATCAACCATCAACACTTTATCGCCTTCAACGATAGCATCAGTATGGATTTCTAGAGTGTCGGTGCCGTACTCAAGCTCATAAGATTGTGCCACAGTTTGACGAGGCAGCTTGCCCGGCTTACGAACAGGAATGAAGCCAACACCTAGCTCAAGTGCCAAAGGCGCACCAAATAGGAAACCACGAGCTTCAGTACCAACGATCTTAGTAAAGCCCATGTCCTTGTATGTTTCCGCTAGCAGGTCGATAGTCGCTTTGTAAGCTACTGGATCTTCCATCAAGCTTGTTACGTCACGGAACAAAATACCCGCTTTAGGGTAATCAGGAATGCTTTTGATGCTTGCTTTGATCAGAGAGATTTTTTCTGTGTTCATAATCTTATGCACTTCATTAGGCCGCTTTCCAAACTCTCGTTAACGAATCAAACATCAACGCTCGGAATTAAGGAAAGGTACGATTGGTATTCATTGCAACGAGAGTCATAACTCTGATTGCTGAAATAATAAACGCCCGCTATACAAGCAGGCACACTGGCTTAATGGTAGTGATTTTCTTTGCTGTCAGCAACCAACTCATGGGTTGGAAGTCGCATAAACCATGTGAGAAGAATAACAAGTACACAAATTAGGAAAGCCTTGACCCAAATGATAGGGGCAAAGTAGATGGATAACGCAAAACTCAACAAGATAAAGAATACGCCACGCGTTTTAACTTGTTTGGTGACGGCACCGTGTTGATACCAATTGTTCAGCAAAGGACCCAGCGTTTTGTGCTCATGCATCCATTTATGAACTTTCGGATTGCTTCGCATGAAGCATGCGCTGGCAAGAAGGAGAAAAGGAGTGGTTGGCAGAACGGGCAAAACTATCCCTAGAACTGCGAGAAATATACAAAGGCCACCAGCAATATTGAGGCTTAAAACTCGAACGCTAATTGTGGCCTCCTTGAGTTAGCTATCACCAATCGGCAACGACAGCTTAACTAGAATGTTGCGTAACCATTGAATACACGGATCAACGTAAGTGTTGCTGGTAGCAATGGAATCATTAAAAATGCGGCTAAAAATCCTAAAAAGTAGAATACATTAAACGGGTCTTGAAAGTCTTTGTTATCTGCCATGATTGCTTCTTGTTTTTGTTAGTGAAGGTAAGTATCCGGCGAACCAAACCCGCTTTGCTAAATCGACATTTAACAAAAAAGGCATAGCCACACCATTTGCGCAACTATACCTTAATCAATTATTCACAAAAACCGAGGAAATATAGGGTTAATCAGTAGACCCTTGGTGTATGTCTAAACTAAAACTTGCCGCTCCAAGTAGGCTCAACGACAGTTGGCAGCCCTGTTCGATCGGAAGGTCCCGCGTAATAAAGTTCTTCTTGCAGTTCTCACCCAAGCGCTCACCTGCTGCAATATATTGATTCAATTCACCATTCGACCATTGCCCGTCTAGACCCGCAGGCAAAATGGAGATGGTTCCCTCGGCAAGGTCAGCAACACCAAACAAGGCATTCACTGGGGTGGAGCATTTAGAGCAACGAATCCCCTTCTCTAAGATTTCAGCAATATCTTTGAGATCAACATTAAAATCTTTTCTGTTTCTTATGTAATCGTGGAACAGCGCTCTCACTAACAATGTTGTCGCGGAGCCGCCATTATCAGACGACGATGAATCAACGAGGTAAAAAGCAAACTGCCCGTTCATCATCCACGCATAGTCAAAGACAAGTGGCATCATCTCTGTTGATTGCAGTAACCGGTAACTGCAACGCCATGAGCCTTGTCGCGTATCTTTCTCTGGAAGCAGCGCATGCAGTAAGTCTTTTGCTGCGCTTGGGTTATCTTGAAGGTAATTCAGGTGCCAATGCAGTTCTTGGTCTTCAGGGATCTCTCCCCCATCATCCACACAGAACCATTGGCTCGAAAAATCTCGTTGGTCTGAAATGTTATCGAACGAATCTGTCAATGTATTCGCAATCGCACTTCCTAGGTGACGGTGATCCTCTAACGGCTTCGCCAAGAAGTCTTTAATACCAAATCGCAAGGCTTTCGCCACGTCAGACATATCATCAGTGCCAGACACAACGATCATAGGCAGTGACGGGTACTCTAAACTGAGCTCTTCCACAAGCTCTATGCCATCAAGTATTGGCATTGATAAGTCACACACAATTAAATCTGGCGTTGAGTCTCTAAGTTTCTGCAAAGCGTCCAGTCCATTTTCAGCCTCAACCACTTTATAACCGACCTTGTCTAGGTACGCGCTGGTTATACGGCGAAAAATAGGATCATCATCAACCAACATCACGCATTTTTGGTTAATTACTTCCTGAGCCGAGGTCATTACTGGCTGACTGTGAGTTTTGTACATAATCTATAACCTCACAAAACTAAGTCGAATTATTATTGTTATCTGTTCTAAGAACTAATATAAAACTTAGTAATAAAATGCTAAATACACAAATTTGCACTCTTTACTGGTAATTCGTGACGAGGGTTGGAATACTTGTAAATAGTGCAACGAGTTGACGTAACGCAAACATTGATCTCACTGTTACGTATAAATTAGATGAGATTGTAAACAAATGTGTCTGGATTTATGAAATTAGATGATTTAAACCTCTTTCGACTCGTCGTTGAAAATGGGAGCTACACCGCAACATCGCGCAAGACTATGATTCCGGTTGCGACCATCACACGACGCATCCAAGCCTTAGAAGATTCTTTGAACCTTAGGCTTCTCAATAGACACGCGCGTAAACTTTCTTTAACAGAGGCAGGCGAACGTTTCTTCAATGAATGCTCTCCGCTGTTGCAACGTCTCTCTTCTACTGCAGAAGAGTTAACTGACGTGTGCAAAGGCGCTTCCGGTAAGATTCGTATTACGGCACCCTCAAACCTGACCAAGCGCATGATGATGCCAATGTTCAGTGAATTCATGATTCAATACCCTGATATCAATATTGAGCTGATGATGAACAACCAAGCGGATCAGCTGGATCCAACGGAGTGGGACGTAATTTTCCGAGTCGGCCCTCAGCGTGATTCAAGCCTAATCGCTCGAAAAATCAGTGAAGTCAAAGATATTCTTATCGCGAGCCCTGAGTACTTAACGAAGAACCCAGCTCCAAGCCATGCTGAAGAGCTAGCGAACCATTCGCTACTCAAAGGCTACCCGCTGATTAAGTGGCAGCTGAGTAATTCGAATGAAGAGACGGTGGTGAATAGCGAGAAAGGCCGTTTCAACGCCAATGCGCTTAATGTCGTAAGACAAGCGTGCTCAGAAGGCCTAGGTATCACCCTGATGCCTGACGTGATGATTCGTGAATACATTGAAGATGGCAGCTTAGTGCAAGTCTTAGAAGACTGGAGCGCTAACCCTCGTGATATTTACATGCTTTATAACCACAAAGACCATCTACCAGAGAAAGTGAGATTGTTTATTGATTTTGTGATCGCATACCACATTCATTAAGGTCAATCCCCTTCTCTATAAACAAAAAACCAGAGCCGATGCTCTGGTTTTTTATTTTCTGTATCGCTAGCGAAACTCTGTATGACTAACGAAACGCTAGTTAAGCGCCTTCGTTATGTAACTCTAAGTTAGCAAGATCTTGTTGAATCTCACGCTGAACCTTTGAGTCGTCATTACGCAAAGAGTCTAGGAAATCTAGGTACACTTGGTCGATATCGCCCGTTACATACTCGCCGTTAAATACAGAAGTATCAAAACGAGAGATGTCTTGATTGCCCATGCCCACTGCAGAAATCAGATCTGGTAGCGTTTGGAAAATCAAGGCGTCTGCGCCAATCTGCTTACAAATCGTTTCGTTATCACGACCATGAGCAATCAACTCTGTCGCGCTCGGCATATCAATGCCGTAAACGTTAGGGAAGCGAACCTCTGGAGCAGCTGAAACCATGAAGACCTTATTTGCGCCAGAATCACGAGCCATCTCAATGATCTGCTCTGATGTTGTGCCGCGAACGATAGAATCGTCAACCAGAAGAACGTTCTTACCTTTAAACTCAGAGCGAATTGCGTTGAGCTTACGGCGAACCGACTTCTTACGTTGTTGCTGACCTGGCATGATGAATGTGCGGCCAACATAGCGGTTTTTCACGAAACCTTGACGGTATGGCTTATTGATCGCTTGAGCGATTCGTAGCGCAATATCGTTTGATGTTTCAGGGATTGGAATAACTACATCAATGTCTAAGTCTGCGTACTCTTCTTTAATACGCATACCAAGCATCTCACCCATCTCAACGCGTGCGCTGTAAACCGAGATTTTGTCGATGAATGAATCTGGGCGTGCAAAGTATACAAACTCAAAGATACATGGGTTCAGTTGTGGGTTGTCTGCACATTGCTTAGTGAAAAGCTCACCGTCGAACGTTGCGTAGATAGCTTCACCTGGCGCTACGTCGCGCATGAAGTCGAAACCAACAGCATCGAGTGCTACCGATTCAGACGCAACCATGTACTCTGTTTTACCTTGAACTTCACGCTTACCAAGACACAGTGGACGAATACCATGTGGGTCACGGAATGCGATCATACCGTGGCCGATGATCATCGCCGTTACGGCGTAAGCACCACGAATTGTACGGTGCACATTTGCCACAGCGCGGAAAACGTCATCTGAAGTTACGTTACCTTTAACGGTATCGATCTCATGAGCTAATACGTTCAGTAGAACTTCAGAGTCAGAGGTTGTGTTTACATGACGACGGTCTTTTTCGAACAACTTCTCACGAACTTCGTTTGCGTTCGTCAGGTTACCGTTGTGCGCCAACGTAATGCCAAAAGGAGAGTTTACGTAGAAAGGCTGAGCTTCAGACGCACTTGAACTACCCGCAGTAGGATAACGAACATGGCCAATACCAACTTCACCTTGTAGGCGCTGCATGTGTTTTGCTTCAAAAACATCTTTTACTAAACCGTTCGCCTTACGCAGACGGAAACGATTGCTTTCTATGGTACAAATACCAGCGGCATCTTGGCCACGATGCTGCAATACCGTTAAAGCGTCATAAATAGACTGGTTTACAGGTGTTGAACCCACGATTCCAACAATACCACACATGTCCTAATCCTCGATTTTTCGACATTAACTGGCGCTAGAGCGCGCCAGATAAGAAACTAGATGTTGCTTGTAAATGCTCGAAGAACGGCGCAATGATTCGACTAAATTCTGGAACCAATTGCGAATTCTTCCACCACTCAGAACTTGGGAATGCAGTAAACGCATCCATGAAAAACAACACTGCAGAAACAATCAAAACACCACGTAAGCCACCAAAGACGACACCGAGGATTCTGTCTGTACCTGACAGGCCTGTTTTCTGAACTAGTTGACCGATGACATAGTTAACTAAGGCACCCACAACTAACGTTGCAACAAACAATGCTGCTATCGCAGTTCCGTTTCGAAACATCTCATCTTCGATATTGGTGAAGTACATCGCTAATTTAGCGTAGTACTGGCTAGCAATAAAAAATGCTCCAAACCAAATAACGAGTGACAAGGCTTCTTTAGCGAAACCACGAACTAAACTGATCACGGCAGAGAAGCCGATCACGCCTAAAATGACAAAATCTAACCAATTCATGAATTCTTCATCTTAAGTTGGCGCGCATTTTAACAGAAAAAATGCTGACGCAAACGTTTTCTTATGGATTTAACGGTTTAAATTTGAGCAACTGGCCTTTTGAACCCGTAATTTTTTCTAATTCCTTAATTTGTCGCTCAAGTTTGGATTTAGAGACATCCGGGCCAATAATTACTCGCGTAAAAGTTTTTTCTTGCTTGGTGTGAGCCTGATAACCGCGCTTTTGCAGATCCTTAACAACGTTTTTTGCGTTGTCAGCATTCTTCAAAGCCATCAATTGAATAATCCAAGCACTGTCTTGGTATTCATTTTTTTCAGGTACCGGCTTAACCACAACTGCCACTTTGTCTGCTTCTTTATCATTAGAAGAAGACGCGGTTTGCGTGTTTGAATTATCAGTACGACCACTTTCAACCACTTGCTCAACCGGAGAATCCGGTAGCGCTATCTGATCTTCAACGGGATCGAGTACTTCAAACACTTCAACATTACTATCAAGCTCAGGCTTAATTGGAATGCTTGCAAACTCTTCTTTGTAGTGGAGCTTCTTACCATCTAGTACATCGGGCAATACAATCACGCCAATGGCCACTAAAATGATGGTGCCGACTAACCGGCTTTGGAATTTACTTGCCATTTAGTTTCCTTTTTTCTGCCAATGCTCCAACACTTCACCCACTGTATGGAAAGAACCGACAACCAACACAACATCGTCACCTTTAACAGAAGCTAAAGCCGCTTCAAACGCTACAACAGGGTTTGAATACCGCTCTACACCTTCAGGTAAGCTTTGACACAATTCAGCGGCTGTTGCGGCTCGTGGGCCGTTCAGCGAAGCTGGGTACCAATGTGTTGTTATTGGAGCTAATACTTCCAATGTCGCGGGGATATCTTTGTCATGAAGCATGGCGACTACAACGTGTAAATTTTTGCCTGCATACTTCTTCGCGACTTGCTGCGCAAAGTACTCAGCAGAATGCGGGTTGTGTGCTACATCAAGCACAATCACCGGTTGTTCGCTAATTTGCTGCATACGCCCAGGAAGCTGCGCATTCTTCATGCCGTTAACCACGTTCACGTCGCTAATACTAAGCTCTGATGTGCCCAATGCCATCAACGCTGTTGCAGCGTTAGGTAACGGCAGGCTTGGAATAGGTAGCGATTCTAGTTGGAATGCACCACTGCGCCAGTTCCACGTATCACCGTCAACATCATAAGTGTATTGAATACCGACTTGGTAGAACTCAGCCTTAATGTCATCAGCGTGCGCTGCAACCGTAGCCGGTGGCTTGGGTTGACCACAGATAGCGGGTTTACCGCTACGATAAATGCCCGCTTTCTCAAAACCAATCACATTGATGTCATCACCTAGCCAGTCAACATGGTCGACAGCCAAACTAGTAATCACAGAAACATCATGCTCAACGATATTGGTCGCGTCTAAACGCCCGCCTAAACCCACTTCTAAAAGCACAACATCAACCGCTTCAGTTTGAAATGCACGTAACGCCGCTAAAGTGCCATATTCGAAAAAACTCAGGCTGATTTCGCCACGCTCTTTCTCAATGAAATCGAAAGACTGAACCATCTTTTCATCAGATAGATCTTGGCCGTTGATACGAACACGTTCGTTATAGCGAATTAAGTGAGGAGAGCTGTAGACACCAACTGAGTAACCAGCGTCCAATAGAATCGCTTCCATCAGTGCACATGTTGAGCCTTTGCCATTGGTTCCGGCAACAGTAATAACATGTTGAGCAGGTTTGGTGAGGTTTGCCTTAGAGGCGACGGCCTGAACTCGGTCTAATCCAAGATCAATAGCGCTTGTGTGGATGTTTGATAAATAATCAAGCCACATCTCCAAAGAGGATGTGGCTTGAGGAATAGGTTGTTGACTCATCTAACTCATAACCATAATTAAGTTGGTTTGTTAGAAGGTACTTTACCCTTTTTCTGGCGCTTCTGGTACTTCATAAGTAGCTTCATTCGGTGAATCGTTCACAGAAACTACTAATGGTGAAGGCTGGTTGGTCATTTTAGCAACAAGGCTTGCAACGCGCTGACGCATCTCACGACGGTCAACAATCATGTCGATAGCACCGTGGTCTAGTAGGAACTCACTGCGTTGGAAACCTTCAGGAAGGTCTTCACGTACCGTTTGTTCGATTACACGACGTCCAGCAAAACCGATCAGTGCTTTTGGTTCACCAATATTGATATCGCCAAGCATTGCCAAACTTGCAGAAACACCACCCATTGTTGGATCAGTCATAACTGAAACAAACGGTAGGCCTTTCGCAGATAAACGCTCAAGCGCAGCACTGGTTTTCGCCATTTGCATTAGAGACATCAATGCCTCTTGCATACGAGCACCACCACTTGCAGAGAAACACACTAAACCACAGTTGTTCTCGATAGCAGCATCTACCGCTTTCACGAAACGAGCACCAACAACAGAACCCATTGAGCCGCCCATGAATGAGAATTCAAAAGCACACGCTACGATAGGTAAACCCAATAGTTCGCCTTTCATTGCAACTAATGCGTCTGTTTCACCACTGTTCTTTTGAGCAGCAGAGATACGTTCTTTGTAACGCTTAGAGTCTTTAAACTTCAGCTTGTCTTGTGGCTCAAGATCAGCACCTAGTTCAACACGCTCACCTTTGTCTAGGAATGTATCCAGACGACGACGTGCTTTCATGCGCATGTGATGGTCACATTTTGGACATACTTCTAGGTTACGCTCTAGTTCAGCATGGTACAGAACCTGCTCACAAGAAGTACATTTCGTCCAAACACCCTCAGGGATAGACGCTTTACGAGATGTTACGATGTTGCTTTTTTCTAAAATCTTTTCAAGCCAACTCATGGAAGACCTTTTTGTTTCGATTCTTCCGCTTGATTGCGAAAGAAATAAATTTGGGAATTATGCGTGGGAATTAAAGCACATAAAACAGCGACTGTAGATAAAAAACTGGTTGTACCTATTTTCTGGGACTATCTTACGCACTAAACCGTAATAATTTTTGAACCTAAGTCTCACATTTAGTTCAAATTATCCGGTAAAAATAGAGGACCAATTGGCTCTCGTGGTAGCTCAAAATGTTCAGGATAATCAACATCCACCAGATACAAACCTTCCGCTTTTGCAGTTGCGCCGGCTACTTTTCGATCTTTAGCTTCTAAAAGCCACTGGATCCACTCTGGTTTCTGCTCACCTTTACCTACGGCAATAAGGCTACCCGTAATATTCCTCACCATGTGGTGAACAAACGCATTCGCTTTAATATCGATCACAATGTAGTGTCCATGACGAGTCACGTTCAAGTGAATCATGTTTCTCCATGGGCTACGAGATTGACAGTGTGTTGCCCTGAACGAAGTGAAGTCATTCTCACCAAGTAAGTACTGACCCGCTTCATGCATTTTTTTCTCATCAAGATGACCATGATAATGGCTCACACCTGAATTCAAAATGCCTGGGCGTAGTGCATGGTTAAAGATAATGTAGCGATAACGGCGGGCAGTAGCCGAGAAGCGAGCATGGAAATCCTCATTCACTTCTGTCGCCCAACGAACCGCAATATCTTTTGGCATGTTGGCATTCGCGCCCATTGTCCATGCCACCATTTTACGATCGACATTAGTTTCAAAGTGAACGACTTGTCCCGTACCGTGAACACCGGCATCTGTACGACCTGCGCACATAACTTCTACAGGGTGATTCGCGACAACTGAAAGAGCCTTTTCCAATTCTTCTTGGACACTTTTCACGTCTCGTTGGCGCTGCCAACCAAAGTAGTGGGTACCGTTATATTCAATACCTAAAGCAATTTTCATGTTCTTGTTCTCTTTGAAAATGGGCGAGAATTATATACGGAAATCAGTGCTAGCCCAAATAGGATGGGGCTAAAACTTCAATAAACAATCAGCATCGACCGAGACGATGCTGTTGAAAAACCAAATAAAACGATAGCGCTCTGTATCGCCTTAAAATAAAGGGTAGCCAACGCTACCCTTTCTGATTTGTAAATTTATCGACCGTTTAACGTATCGATAAGATTTTTTGCCTCTCGACGAATATCATCGCTGCCGTCAACGATTGCCTCTTCTAGAAGCTTAATTGCCCCTTGCGAGTCACTCATCTCGATGTAGATTTTGGCCAAATCAAGCTTACCCGCAGCTTCTGCATTGCTGTCGACATCATAATTGCCAATATCACCGATAACATCAGGGAATTCGTTAAGACCCACATCCAGTTTAAGCTCTTCATCGTCTGGATTAATGACTTCTTCACCTTCTTGCTCGACTTGAGCCATTAGCTCATCAATCGTCATGTACTGCTTATCACGACTGTTGCCTGATTCGGTTAGATTGTCTTGTTCAGCCCAATTCTCTTCTTTGATTTTCGGTTCAGCTTGCTGTTCAGCCGATGCCCAAATCTCTTGTTGGTCATCAGGCACATCATTATGCATGCTCGATTGTTGTTCTGGCGCTAGGTTAAAGCCTTTCCAGTCTTCGCCGCCGACTTCAAGCATGGCGTCAATATCTAACCCTGCGCTATCAATCGAAGTTGCGTCCAATGGCTTATCGAACATGTTGTCGACAGAGTCTTGAACATCTTCAGAAAGCAACTCAGCTAATGCTGTCTCATCAAAGTCATCAAAGCCTTCTAGTGGCTCGTCTTGAACCGCTGCAGGCGTTGAGTTTGGCTCTGAAGCCGCACTCAGTGATTGTTCTGGCTGTGCAAAACCAGCCGGTTCAGAGTCTTCAGCATTCGAGAAATCATCAGCCTGACTATAGCTCTGCGGATTTGAGAACAGATCATGCAACGCATCTTGCTCTTCGCCTTGTGGGCTGAAAGAAGTCAGTGGTGTTGGCTTCTCAGCAAACGCATCAGAGATGGCTTCATCTTCACCATATTCCGGTAAATCAAACTCATCGAACTCTACGCCTTGGGCTTCCGCCACCGGCTCGGCATTGCTTTGCTCAATATCATCTAAAACAGAGTCTGCTTTTGCGCTTTCTTCATCGTACTCCGGAAGATCAAGGTCATCGAACTCGAACTTCTCTGTGTCAGGCGCTAAGTCTTGCTCTAACTGTGCTTCATCTGGTTCACTCACCACTTCCGCTAACGCATCGTCTTCACCAAACTCTGGTAGTTCGAAGTCATCAAGCGAGAATTCTTCTTCGCTTTCTGGTTTCGCAGTTTCAACTTGTGGTGCAGCATCTAACTGAGGCTCAGCGGTAGGTTGCGATTCAACACTTGATTGAGAGTCTATAGCAGGCGTTGCTGGCTCTGTTGTTGATTCAGCATCAGCTTCCGCTAGTGCGTCTTCTTCACTAAACTCTGGTAAGTCGAAATCATCAAACGAGAACTCTTCGTCGTCTTGCTCTTTAGCTTGAGCTTGAGGCTCAACAGCAGGCAATACTGATTCTGTTGTTGATTCAGCATCAGCTTCCGCTAGTGCATCTTCTTCACCAAACTCTGGTAGCTCGAAGTCGTCAAACGAGAATTCTTCTTCGCCTTCTTGTCCTAGAACTTCAGCTTGTTCTGCTACTTCCGCTTGTGGTGTAGCTTCAACTTTCGGTTCAGCGACAGGTGTCACTAGCTCTGGTGTTACGTCAGTTTCCGCTAATGCTTCTGGTTCAGACGCCTCATCTTCAATCAGCCAATCATCGTCTTCTGGCACACCAAATTCATTTGGAATGATCTCTGGCATGTTTGCAGCACGAACTGGCTCTGGCTCTGGCTCTGGCTCTGGCTCTGGCTCTGGCTCTGGCTCTGGCAAGGATTCCACGACATCTTCAAGCTGATCGCTACCTTGGATTTTCGGTTCAAAGTCAAAATCAGAGGTAACGTTAGCTGGCGACTCTACATCGTCGATAGCCTCAGCTAGCCAGTCTTCAACCGTCTCTTCATCATCTTCAGAGATATCATTTAAAGAGGATGGCGAAGCTTGCTCTTGTACGTCGGCTTCTTTCGGCTCTGGTTCTTGTTGTGCGGTTTCTTCTTTAACTCGCACTTCAAAATCTGGTTTGTCAAAATCAGAATTCTCAGATAACAGCGAGTCGATATCCAATTTATCATCTTCCACCGATGATGCGGTTTCTTGCGCTGATACTTCGTTGCTGTTTGAAAGAGGCGCTTGCTCTGATTCAACCGTATTTTCAATTGATGGTTCAACAGGCTCTTCTATTGCTGACAACAAATCATTGTCATCAGAAGTCATTAACTCATCAATCAACGCTTCGTCTGTTGTTTCTAGCGAGTCATCAAGCAAAGCATCCGTTGCTGGTGCAACACCGAACAAATCATCGATAAAACCATCACGATTAAAGGCTTCATCATTTTCTGGCTTAACGTCAGCGCTGTCTTGAATCAGTTCCGAATCTAACGATTCATCAGTAACGACTTCAGGTTGTAGTGTTTCACTAATGTCCGGATCTTGCTCAGGCTCACCTTCAGAGGTTAACGGAGTAAGCTCAACGTCTGAGTCCTTTTCAGGCTCCTCATTGGCGTTGTCCAAACCAAAGGCTGCGTCTAACTCTTTATCAAACGTCTTATCTTCAGATTCAAGCTCGTCTTCAATGCCACTTGTCAGTAAGTCATCAAATGGGTCTAGAGATTCTGATTTTGATGCATCCGCTAAAAGCTCATCATCTGACAATTCACTATCAAGGAAATCATCCAATAAGTCGGTACTTTCGGCGTCGAGTTCGAAATCATCCTCGTCAGAGTCACCTATTAATTCATCCAAGGTTTCCGTGCTGTCTTCTGCGATGTTGAGGTCATCATCGGTCGATAAACCAGAAAGCTCTTCAAGCTCAGACAGAGAATCAAAGCCAAGAGGTTCGCTTTCAGACTCATCATCCGAATCGTCCCCTAGCATCTCATCAAGAAGGTCTGTCGAGTTACTTAGGTCTACGTCATCGCCTGCCAGTTGCTCATCAAGCAGATCAACGCTGTCTTGAGGTTCTTCATTTACGATGGGCTTATCGAACTGAGACAGAATGTTTTCGATATCATCATCAGACGCCAAACCACTGTTTAGGTTAGTGGCAATCTCATCGTCGCTATCGAGGTTGAAAGGGTCATTCGCTTGATCGTTCTGAGCAGCAACTTGGGCAAAGATGTCATCAATATCATCATTCGCTGTCGGTGAAGCTGGCTCAGGGGACTGTTGTTCAGAGATTAGAGCATCAATATCAAAATCGTCATTGCTCAAATCAACAGGCTTAGTCTCACTTTGTTGCTCAGAGATAAGCGCATCGATGTCAAAATCATCGCTTGCTGGTGTTTCAGTGCTAGAAGGCGAATCACTTTGCTCTTCCGAAATCAGAGCATCAATATCGAAGCTGTCGTCATCTTCGTCATCAAGAGCAAACAGATCATCTAATAAAGATTGGTCTAGCTCGTTGGAACCGAGATCTTCAGTTTCAGACTCTTGAGATAGTAAAGCTTCAATGTCATCAGCAGACATTGCGTTATCATCAGAAAGATCAAAGTCGACATCATCAGTATCGACGGCGCTTTCCGCTGTTTTG
This sequence comes from Vibrio sp. 10N.222.55.C6, assembly GCF_041473395.1. Classification (NCBI taxonomy): domain Bacteria; kingdom Pseudomonadati; phylum Pseudomonadota; class Gammaproteobacteria; order Vibrionales; family Vibrionaceae; genus Vibrio; species Vibrio sp. 10N.222.55.C6. The sequence goes on along the minus strand of NZ_JBFRSD010000002.1, from coordinate 42,493 downwards.
TCTAGCGCACGTTCCATCTCTTCAAGGCCAAGCGCTTTCTCTTCGCCATTAACACTAATGCCGTTGCTGCTGTCTAAATCTAGATCGTCGAAGTTGGTGTCTAAATCACCGTTTTCGCCAATGCTAGCAAATGGGTCATCGTCTTCACCATCTAGATTGAAATCGAGATCAGATTCATCTAAACCAGCAAAGACATCATCCTCTTCGGCTAGCGCTTGATCGTCAAACAGCTTGTTGGCGTCATCTTCCGTACCAAACAAGTCATCATCTAAAGACAGCTCGTTAAGGTCGTCCATCTCGTCGCCCAATGTAATAGGTGCAACGGTACTTGGTTCTGGCTGGAGCGGTTGTTCTTGAGTCGTCTGCTGTTGCTCATCATTTTTAGAACGACGGCCTAACAGCATCACAACGATCAAACCAATGAGCAGACCTGGAATAATCGCAAGAGCCGCCACTAACCAACCATTCGATAACAGTTCGTCCATGACACTTGGTGCCATCTTTTCAATTTCGGCGTTCTTTCTGCGCTCTTCATCAAGCAGCTTTTCCACTTCGCTACGAATGCGGTCTTCATCACTGAGCTCTGTTTTTAGCTCATCCACTTCCGATTGAACATTCGATAACATCAAACGAAGTTGGTGATTTTTCTCTTCAAGTGACAGCAGTTCAGTTTCTGAAAGCTCTAGCTGCTTCTCTAACTTGTTCATCTCTTGGGTTGGTGCAGATTGAGCTAGAGATGATTGAGTTGGAGACAATGGCTTTTTAGCAGTTTCAGTAGTGCTTACTTGCTTAGCAGGAGTAACATTTTTTGCATCAGAACTCGGCGCTTTGGGTTTTGAAGCGACAGGCTTACTTGCAGGAGCATCAAGCTTAGCAAGATGTGAGTTCATGATGTTGATAGCTTGCTGCGTCGAGCTTGCACGTGCTTGCTCTAAAGAAGGCACGCGTAGATTGCTCGCAGGCAGCAGGCTATGGATATTCTGGTTTTCAAACGCTTGTGGGTTTAAGCGATAAATAGCCAACAGAGTTTGTTGGACTGAAACGGAGTTATCAGGGCGTAACTTTGAGGCAATAGACCACAATGTTTCTGAGCCGCGAGTTGGACCATAGAAACGTGAAGGCTCAGCGCTATTTGATTGCGCTCTTTGAAGTGGTTCTGAAAACGTAGGCGCTGATTGTATCTGGCCATTAGGCCCTACAACTCGAATGGAATCTGCACGAACAACGGAAATCTGAGTCGCAATGATAAAGGCAAAAGGCATTAACCACGGCTTGAAAATTTGAAACATAAAAGGCTCAGCTAGGTGCTTAAATTCGGAAAAGTGATGATCTATTAAATATATCGGATAAATGACGTAAAACTATAGAGATGAAAACAAAAAATGTGTTGCAGCAACAATATTCGCAGCAATTTCACACAATTTGACTAACAATATTTTTAATCGATTAAAAAAGCCCCACTAAAGAGTGAGGCTTTTTTATCAAAGCAATAAAGCTTAGAAGTAATCGCGAATCAGAACTTCAGCGATTTGAACTGCGTTTGTTGCTGCGCCTTTACGAACGTTATCAGCGACAACCCACATGTTTACGCCACTGTGATGGCTGATGTCGTTACGAATACGACCAACCATTACGTGGTCTTTACCACCTGCATCACGAACTTGAGTTGGGAAGTCTAGCGCTTGGAATACTTCAACACCTTCTGTGTTCTCTAGAAGCTGAACCACTTGCTCTGCACCGATTGGTGCGCGAGTTTCAATGTGTAGAGATTCTGCGTGACCGTAAAATACTGGTACGCGGACACAAGTCGGGTTCACTGTGATTGAAGAGTCAGCAAAGATTTTTTGAGTTTCCCAAACCATCTTCATCTCTTCACGCGTGTAGCCGTTCTCTGTAAATTCATCGATTTGAGGTATACAGTTGAAAGCGATTTGTTGTGAGAACGCTGAGTTTTCAGCTGGCATACCGTTAAGAAGCTTAGCCGTTTGACCCGCTAGCTCATCGATACCTGGCTTACCTGCACCAGACACAGATTGGTAAGTTGAAACGTTAATACGCTCAAGGCCCACTTCATCGTGAATTGGTTTTAGCGCTACTACCATTTGGATAGTCGAGCAGTTAGGGTTCGCGATGATGTTACGGTTACGGAACTCAGCAATCGCTTCAGGGTTCACTTCAGGCACAACCAGAGGAACATCGTATTCGTAACGGAAGCGTGATGTGTTATCGATGACAACCACACCTTCATCAGCCGCAATTGGAGCCCAACGCTCTGAAAGCTCGCTACCTGCAGAGAAAAACGCAATATGTACTTGAGACCAATCGAAGTCTTCTACGTTTTGTACTTGTATTGTTTTGCCGTTAAAACGGGAAGTTTTGCCTTCACTACGTTCACTTGCTAGTAAGTGCATTTCACCGACAGGGAATTTACGCTCTTTAAGTACTTCAAGAATGGTTTCACCAACCGCACCAGTCGCACCTAAAATAGCAATATTAAATTCTTGGCTCATTGTTTCTCTCTTTTATAAAGTTGGCTTTACCATAAAACCGAGTTTAGATAACGGCGTTAAATTACAAGATTCGTCGCCCGTTAACTCGACTGCACTGTACTCTCTGCGGTCCCAATATTCTTTACGCATCTTGTCAAAAGAACCCGGCGTAACGATATTGCGACGGAATAAGGCGTCGTCTTTGCGCACATCATAGATCAACTGAGTCAAATTGTGCAGTGTTGCTTCATCCCAAGCTCTATCTAATTTCATTTGAGGTACAGGCGCTGTCGGCAATAAGTCGCTTGCATACGCACGCTGTTCAGTACCTAAAAATTCACAATAACTGTTGAAGATCATCGTGGTACCACGCGCTTTACCTTCTAAACCGTAGCCCGCTACGTGAGGCGTTGCAAAAGCGAGTAACGGAAGAAGCTCAAAGTCGACTTCAGGTTCAAACTCAAACACATCAAGCACTGCAGTGAAACCATCGGCTTTTTGCAGGCGAGCTTTTAGCGCTTGGTTATCAACCACAGGACCGCGAGCTGCATTAATCAGGATTTGATCAGCACGTAAGTTGTTCAGCACTTGCTCACTGATCAAGTGATGCGTTGGATACTCACCCGTCTTAGTGATTGGCGTGTGTAATGTAATAACGTCTGATTGTTCAAGCAAAGTCTCTAACTCAGTAAATTCGCGAGTATCACCCTCTTGCTGTTTTAGAGGGTCGTTCAGCAGAACTTTGATACCAATACCTTCAAGGCACTTCGCTAAGTAACTGCCCACTTGACCACAGCCGATAATACCAACCGTTTTATCAAAAACAGAAAAGCCTTGTTGCTGCGCAAGCACCATCATCGCACTGAACGCGTACTCAGCAACACCCACCTTGTTACAACCAGGTGCCGCAGTAAAGAAAATACCACGCTCTTTCATCAACTCTTGGTCAACGTGATCCATGCCAGCCGTCGCAGTACCAACAAACTTCAGCTTATTGGCTTTGCTGATCAATGACTCGTTTACCTTGGTAACAGAGCGAATCATCAATGCGTCTACGTCAACTAGGTCGTCAGCTGTTAATGTGCGACCAGACTTCATTGTCACTTCCCCTAGCTGGCTAAAAAGCGCTTCAGCGTAAGGCATATTTTCGTCGATTAAGATTTTCATTTGGCGAGTACTTTTGTTGGGGTCTATCGACCTAAATGTGAATTGAAATGATTGTGCAAAATTCCACACACGGTGTCGAGTAGCAATTGGAATACATTATAAATAAAGGGCTGAATCACCTAACCTTGGCAGACAAGAACCGAAACCAGAGTGAACACCCAAGATCAAACGGCTAAAACGAAAAATGCCCGATTGAATAAACAATCGGGCAAACATCCAGAACAAAAGGATCCTATCTCGCTCTCCAGGAGACAGAGTCTTGCGTCTGTTCAACCAGTACTAACCAAAGTCAGTACTGGTCAAGCTCTGGAAACCTTTCAATCTCTAAACCCAGATTTAAAAACTATGTTCAAAAAACACGTTTACCAACCTGCGTCTAAAAACTTTGTTCTGATGGTCATTATTACTGGGTGACCTGTGCGTGTTGAATCGGCACTAGCGCAACCCTTTAACGATTAACCTTGTCTCTGTAACTCAAGCTTAAGTTAAGCTTGGTACTTTTTGATTACTAGCGTTGCGTTCGTACCGCCGAAACCAAAACTGTTAGACATAACTGTAGTTAGCTCTTGATCACGAGCTTCAGTTACGATGTCTAGGCCAGCAGCAGCTTCGTCTAGGTTCGAAACGTTAATGCTTGGAGCGATAAAGCCGTTATCTAGCATTAGCGTTGAGTAAATAGCTTCGTGTACGCCAGCAGCACCTAGAGCGTGACCTGTCATCGCTTTAGTTGCAGAAATTGCTGGGCTGTTGCCACCAAATACTTCTTGGATAGCGCCTAGCTCTTTAACGTCGCCAACTGGAGTTGAAGTACCGTGAGTGTTCACGTAATCAACGCCATCAACGTTTTGCATCGCCATCTTCATACAACGAACCGCACCTTCACCAGAAGGAGCAACCATGTCGTAGCCATCTGAAGTTGCGCCGTAGCCTACGATTTCACCGTAGATTTTTGCGCCACGAGCAACAGCGTGCTCAAGCTCTTCGATAACTAACATGCCGCCGCCACCAGAGATAACGAAACCATCACGGTCTGCATCGTAGGTACGAGAAGCCAGCTCTGGCGTGTCGTTGTACTTAGTAGAAAGTGCGCCCATTGCGTCGAACATCATAGTCAGAGACCAATCCAGTTCTTCACCGCCACCAGCGAATACAACGTCTTGCTTACCAAGTTGGATAAGCTCCATTGCGTGACCAATACAGTGTGCAGATGTCGCACATGCAGAGCTCATAGAGTAGTTCACACCACGGATTTTGAAAGGAGTTGCTAGACAAGCAGAAACCGTAGAAGCCATTGTACGTGGAACCATGTATGGACCAACGCGCTTCACGCCTTTCTCACGGATGATGTCTACCGCGTTTACTTGGTTTAGAGATGAAGCACCACCTGAACCCGCAACGATACCCGTGCGGTCATTAGATACTTGATCTTCAGTTAAGCCAGAATCAGCAATTGCTTGCTCCATTGAAAGATAAGCGAATGCCGCTGCATCACCCATAAAGCGCATTTTTTTGCGATCGATATGGTCAGCAGGGTTCATTTTTAGGTTACCCCATACTTGAGAGCGCAAGCCATTTTCCTTGAACTGCTCTGAAGCGGTAATACCAGATTTACCCTCTTTCAGTGATGCTAAAACTTCTTCGACGTTGTTACCGATACTTGAAACAATACCCATACCGGTGATTACGACTCGTTTCATGTGACATTCCTATAATTCTAAATTCAGCTAGATGATAACTAAGAAGCCTAACAAAAGTGGTCAGCTTTCCTAGAAATTCGTACAATCCCTACCAACATATCGCTTCAAATCACAAAATGATAGATTTTATGACTTCAATTACTAATGCAGAACTGGAATGGAATGAGTCTGGCACGCCAGTTTCAGACCAATTTGACGACGTTTACTTCTCCAATGTTAACGGTTTAGAAGAAACTCGCTACGTCTTTTTAAAGCAAAACCACCTTCCAGAGCGTTGGCTTGAACATGAACAACGCCGCTTTGTGATTGCTGAAACCGGCTTTGGCACAGGTTTGAACTTTCTTGCAGTTTGGCAATGGTTCGATGCTTTTCTTAAAGATAACCCACAAGCGATGACCAAAGAGTTACATTTCATCAGTTTTGAAAAATATCCTTTAAATAAAGAGGATCTCATCAAAGCACACCAATCGTGGCCAGAATTAGCCGAGTATGCGACGCAACTCCAAGAACACTACCCTATTGCTCTACCTGAATGTCACCGCATTGTGCTGGGCGACGGTGCAATCACGCTTGATTTGTGGTTTGGCGATATTAAAGATTGCATGCCCAACGTACCAACCCCGCGTGAAGGTTTGGTTGATGCTTGGTTCTTAGACGGTTTTGCTCCGAGCAAGAACCCAGAGATGTGGAATCAAAACCTATTCAACGGCATGGCTAAGCTCGCTAAGCAAGATTGTAGCTGCGCCACCTTCACCGCTGCTGGCTTTGTTCGCCGTGGCTTAATAGAAGCTGGCTTTGAAATGAAAAAGGTCAAAGGCTTTGGTACTAAGCGAGAAATGATCGCCGGCCGACTTGGCGAAAAGCACGCTCACACCAACATCAAACCTTGGTATGGCCTCGCTCAACACACTGAATCCCAAGACATTGCGATCATTGGTGGTGGTGTCGCCAGTGCTGCATTAGCCAAAACGCTAAGCCGTCGTGGTAAAAACATCACCCTTTATTGTGAACATCCACAAGCTGCGGGCAATGCCTCAGGTAACAACCAAGGTGCGATTTACCCGCTATTAAGCGAAGCGACCTCGAACGTGTCTCGCGTGTTTGGCCCGGGGTTACTGTTTGCTCGTCAATTTATTAATCAAGCGGCTCAGTCTATTCAATTTGATCACAGCTTGTGTGGCGTGAACATCTTGATGTGGGATCAAGGCTCCACTAAAAAGCTCAACCGCATGTTGGAAGGCAACTTCCACACCGACCTGATTCAGCGTTTATCGCCAGAGCAAGCCAACGAAAAGATTGGCTTACCCGTCGATAAAGAGAGTGTTTACTTTCCGCTGGGTGGTTGGTTAAGCCCTCTTCAACTGACTCAAGGCTTGATTGGCAAGCTAGAAGAGAGCAACCAAGTGAGCGCACACTATCAACATCAAGTAACGCAACTTGAGTGGCTCGAAGCTGAAAAACAATGGTTACTGACGATTGAGGCACCTCAAGGTGAGATTCAAACTAAGCACGACCAAGTAGTTGTCGCAAACGGACACAAGTTCACTCAGTTTGAACAAACTCAGCCAGTACCACTGACTCCGGTTAAAGGCCAAGTGAGCCATATTCCGACCACGGAAAATCTCAGCCAGCTAAAAACCGTGTTGTGCTTTGATGGCTATTTGACGCCACAGAACCCCAACAATGGTCATCACTGTATTGGTGCGAACTACGACAAAACCAATATCGACCAAGAATTTGATATTGAGGTTCAGCAGCACAATGGCGAGCGCCTACATGGGTCACTACCAGACCAAGCATGGACAAAAGATGTCGATACCAGTGACAACTTAGCGCGCCAAGGTATCCGAAGCGTAAGCCGTGACCACCTTCCGTTTGTCGGAAACGTTGGTGACTTTGAAGCCATTAAGGAGCAGTACCAAGATCTCCACAACTTCAACCCGCAGCGTGACTCGGTTGAGGATGTAGAAACGGTAACAAGCTTCCCTAACCTTTATTGCTTTATCGGACTGGGTTCACGTGGTTTGAGCTCTGCACCATTATTGGCTGAAGTATTAGCATCACAGATCTGTGGCGATCCGCTGCCCTTGCCTGTTGATGTGCTTGAGGCGATTCACCCAAGTCGAATGTGGGTACGCAGACTGCGTAAAGGTAAGGCATTAACGGCTGGATGGGTTGCTGACAAGCATTCTAAATCAAAGCCGTAGTTTCTAGTTCAGCTATTTTGAACATCTGAAATTTCTGAATATCTGAAACTAATAAGTTAAAAGCTAAAAAGCCCGAGTTCATTGTGTCGCTCGGGCTTTTTGTTATTCGTGTTGCTCTAAACTGATGTTCTAAACGAAGCTGTATTTACAGCTTAGCAACCGCGTCTTTAATCTGTAGAACGATCTCTTCGTTGCTGATAGAACCAGATTCAAAATCAAAGTTATCGTAGAAGCTTGGTACTGAAACTGACGCTTGCACGTTGCCACCGAAGTAAGGTGCAGAACCTGTCGCTGCACCAAGTACCGTTTGTGCGCCACCAGGGCCCGGTGAAGTCGCTAGGTAAACCGCCGGCTTCTCGCCAAACACTGAACGCTCAATACGTGTCGCCCAGTCAAATAGGTTTTTATACGCTGCTGGGTAGTGACCATTGTGTTCTGCGAACGAAATAACAAACGCATCAGCTTCAGCTAGGTCGCGTAGGAATGCTTGAGCACCTTCCGCTTGGCCAATCTCTTTTTCAGTGTCTTCACTGAACATAGGAACATTGTAATCGTTGATGTCTAGGACTTTTACTTCAGCACCTTCAATCAAGTTTGCTGCGTAAGTTGCTAGTGTTTTGTTGATTGAGGTAGAACTTGTGCTTGCGCCAAATGCGATAACTTTCATGATGTGACCTTTCTGTAATTCCGTTAAGTGGGATTAGAATAACGTAGTAAGAAAATGTAACCATCACAAGAAATGAACGGACTCATTCAAAAATTTCGAACGAGTCTCAAATAAACCAGTTCGCTCAGCAAAATGGGAAAGGAAGGGACTGAGCGGATAGTATTAATACATCGAGATTAAGCTTGGTTTTGTAGCTCAACCCAAAGGTCATTAACGATAGTGCGGTCTGCTGGTGTTAGTTCAGAGCGAGCGTCGTCTAGGCTCTGTTCAATACGAGCTTTTACTTCAGCCACATCTTCAATGCCTTCTTCTTCACATGAAGCCACTGAAAGAGAAATATGACCACGTAAGTAACCACCAGCAAACAGTTCATCGTCTGATGCGTTTTCAATGCGAGCATCAATTACTTCAAGTAGTTTTTCTTCAAATTCGATAATCATAATATTCTCTTATTTCACAATAAATTGGCTAGCACATAAAGGTTCTACATCGTAGAAGCTGCGTAATGCTTCAGAGAGCATTTTCACGCGAGGCGGAAAGCCTACTTCAAAGATACCCATAACTTCGCTATGTACTTTATTCATAAAGGCCAAACGATCTGGCTCAAAATCGCCGTGTAGATTGTCACAGCTGACATTAAAAGGAAAGCCTGCGCTCATCGCAATGATCCATTCATACGCTTGTGGGCGAATTTCTACTTTTTCAAACTCAGCTTGAACCGATTCCGTTCGACCGTCAGGTTCATACCAATAGCCAAAATCTTCCAGTAAACGACGCTCAGGCCCAGCAACGCACCAGTGTGCGATCTCATGGAGTGCAGAGGCGTAAAAGCCACGTGCGAACACGATTCGATGGTGTGGGATAGTATCATCAGCAGGCAAATAGATCGGCTCATCAGCCCCTAGCTCTAGTTTGGTATTAAAGCTTTCAAAAAAGGTCTGATTGAAGATATCGATAATGTCTGAGTATTGGTGTGTCATAAAATCAAATTTAAGTAAAAATAACTGGGGCATTTTGCTTTTTTTAAGCGCTCGGTAAAGCCCTATCAAGCGTAATGACATCGGGTTCGCCATTATACTTTGCAGTGACAATCGATTGCCATTCCCAGATTACACCACTTTAAGGTGAATGATTAGTTTAGCTAATCTGAAACGCCCATTCACGGTACAAATATTCATTCGTCAACAAGCATTTTTACTACTACACTCGCGCTTCATTTTATATCCCTAAGGCCTATAAGACTCGAGTTTATAGACCTAAATTATAGAGCTACAGCAATGCTACTAAGTGTTTTGTATATCATTGGCATCACGGCAGAAGCCATGACCGGCGCTCTCAGTGCAGGCAAACAAAAAATGGATTGGTTTGGTGTAATGTTGGTTGCGAGCGCAACGGCAATTGGCGGCGGTACAGTACGCGATATCTTACTTGGCCATTACCCTTTAGGTTGGGTTGAAAACCCTCAGTATCTGGCCATCACCTGTATAGCAGGTGTTATTACAACCGGGTTGGCGAAATGGGTTATCAAGCTAAAAGGTTTGTTTATTCGCTTGGATGCCTTAGGCCTAATCGTATTCAGTATCATTGGTACCAAAGTAGCGATGACCATGGGTCTGCACCCGATGATTTGCATGGTATCGGCATTAGTGACAGGTGTCTTTGGTGGTTTGTTACGTGACCTTATCTGTCGTCAAACACCATTGGTGTTACATGAAGAGCTGTATGCCTCTGTCGCACTTGTCGCTTCAGGTTTGTACCTAGGTTTGCTTGAGCTTGGCATCAACGACGTCACGGCGACAATTGTGACGCTTGTAGTTGGTTACTTGCTGCGCATGGCGGCTGTAAGATTCAAATGGAGTTTGCCTTCGTTCCAGCTTGATCCTGAAAGTTCAGTGCATTAATGGATTAAGAGCCTTAAGCTGCTAGCTGTCTTTAATGACGATAGTCGCTAACCGGACGAATAATCCTGCTAATGTGAAAAAGGGTTACTTCATTACGAAGCAACCCTTTTTTGTTTCTACCAATTCTATTCTAAATAAAAAGAAGCAGAATTAGATTTGTGGTGTTTCAGTTGTCACACCAAAGTTTTGACCACGATGACGTAGCAAGTGGTCAAGCAGCACGATAGCCAGCATTGCTTCTGCAATAGGTACCGCACGGATGCCAACACATGGATCGTGACGACCTTTCGTGATTAACTGCGTTGCTTCACCATCTTTCGTGATTGTGTCACCAGGTACAGTGATGCTTGATGTTGGTTTAAGCGCAATGCTTGCCACAATATCTTGACCAGTAGAGATACCACCTAAGATACCGCCAGCATGATTACTGCTGAAACCTTCTGGAGTTAATGGGTCACGGTGTTCACTACCGCGTTGATTAACCACATCAAAGCCATCACCAATCTCAACACCTTTCACAGCGTTAATGCTCATTAGAGCGTGCGCGATGTCAGCATCTAGACGATCAAAGATTGGCTCACCAAGGCCTACTGGCACTTTAGTCGCAACCACTTGAATCTTCGCACCGATCGAGTTGCCTTCTTTTAGCAAGTCACGAATCAGTTGATCAAATTCTGGTACTTTGTCGGCATCTGGACAGAAGAAAGCGTTGTTTTCAATCTCGTTCCAATCCACTTTATCAATTGAGATATCACCCATTTGAGAAAGGTAAGCTTGGATTTCAACACCAAATTCTTGTTTTAGGTATTTCTTCGCAATTGCACCTGCAGCAACACGCATTGCAGTTTCACGAGCTGAAGAACGACCACCACCTCGGTAATCACGCACACCGTACTTTTGATGGTACGTATAGTCAGCGTGGCCAGGGCGGAACTTGTCTTTAATTTCGGAATAGTCTTTAGAGCGTTGGTCTGTATTTTCAATCAATAGACCAATAGAAGTACCCGTAGTTTGGCCTTCAAATACACCTGATAAGATTTTCACTTCATCCGCTTCACGACGAGCCGTTGTATAGCGAGAAGTACCAGGGCGACGACGATCCAAATCTCTTTGAAGGTCTGCTTCGGTAATTTCTAATCCTGGTGGGCACCCATCTACGATACATCCTAGTGCGATACCGTGACTCTCTCCGAATGTGGTCACTCGAAAGTGTTGTCCGATACTGTTTCCTGCCATTGCTTCCTCTAAATCAGCCATCAATCAGAAGGTTTGATTCCTAAACCGACTGGCTAATAGCTTTACTTGTCTATTCTTCGTGAATTCATAGTGGCTTTATTACCAAATGATGTAAACCCCAAAAAACGAACAATTTTAACTTTCTATTACATAAGCCGAATGAAACGAATAACAGAAGAAAATGAGTCGCGCTTGAAAAGAAGTGTTTTATGATATGTAAAATGCAAAAAAACCCGACAACTCGGAGAGTTATCGGGTTTCTTTAAATAATGGCACGCCCTGAAGGATTCGAACCTTCGACCACCTCCTTAGAAGGGAGTATCGATAGGAATCATACAGTTCATGCGTTTAATAGCTTGTCACTTCCCGAGTGAGACGTGATTGTAAGACAGTGCTACTGTAGCTGTAAAGAGTATCCCACTCGAAAACTAACTAAAGCTTGCCTTACAACGTTTGTAGTTCTCTTGACCTGTACCGACCCACATAACCTCGCCATTTTCTTTGTATTTTAAGAACTTATATTGAAATGTTTTGTATCTAGGGTCATATGACCAAAAGTACATACCACCGTTGTCAGCAAATTTATACTCCATAATTATGACGCCATTCTCGTCTTCCGTCATTGGCTTGATGACTTCAAGCTCAAAGGTACTGCCATAACTTACCATTTTATCATCCGTATAAATGAAGTTGTGAATCTCCGTTGGGTCCCAATACTCATCAAGCTGACAACTAATCTGAGCTGTAGTGTAAGTTTTCGCTAAAGTCACGCTTGGTAGTAACAGGCAGAAGATAGTGAAGTATTTTTTCATAAGAGTTACCTAAAATTATTAATGTCTGATTGTACTTATATGTGCTTTGAATCACTTTAGCGTTGCTGGTCGTCAAGGTCTACTTTACACATAAGAACGACTGCCCAAACCCCAAATTTTATGTGTTATTATATACTCAATATGAACCAGAAAACTGAAATCCACATGATAAAACCTACCTTGTTAGCACTGCTCTCATTATCAATAGCTGCATGTGCAAACACTTCTCACGTCATCGACCAAGAGCCAACAAGTTACATAGTTGGAAGGAAAATAATCTCGATTTATAATCCTATTCCAGATGGAAAATACGCACAGTTCTACGACTGGGGAAGAGAGTATGCACGGATGTATTCTCAGCTTGGACGATGCTCGAATAAAAATGTTCTTCAAGGGAAGTTTATTGAACGTATCAAGATTTCATCTATGGCTGTAGGTAAGGACCATTATAATCAAATAATGTGGGCTATGCGTGACCAAGCAAATCAATTGGCACAACATGCAAACCAACTCAATTCCGAACTACTGCATGAATATTACAGCGAACTAAACTCGCAAGAATGTAGTTTGTTAGAGAACACAGCCGACTATATGGTGTTCGATTCTCTGGACTACGCCCTCAAATGGAGACAAAGCATCGGGGACGATGTATCTCTTGAAAAGTGGAAGGTATACCCTGTATTCGCCAATCAATTAGGCAACGTCTCATTTGATGACCAAGGGTACGTTATCCGAGACGGTTTCGGTAACATCCGTTTTACTAACAATCCGACAGACTAACAAGCTAACCATAGACTGAAAACAATGCAAAAGAATATCGGCGTCTTCTCTTGATGCCGATAACCAAAATCAAACTAACACACCTAGAATTCACGGGTCGAAAATGTGCGAGAGCTTCCGCTGCGGTGCTTTTTCTAATGTCCCCCAATACCCTCCCGAAATCCGAAGAAACAAAACCTCAACAAAGTAAAAGACTGCACAAAGCTGAGTGAACAAAACACTAACCCACCTAACCTAAACACTTTTGCACATGTACAAAACCAATTGACAGAGTTGTGTCCACAGAAATATGATGCATTCCAATTAAAGAACAAAACTACAGAGAATTGTACAGATGAAGAATGGCGCATTACTTGGATTAGCTCGTGTATCTACTAAGGAACAAGACTTAGGTGCACAGGTGAGCAAACTTGAGAGCTATGGCTGTAGAAAAGTATGGAAGGCTAAACATTCAGGTAAGAGCCAAGAACACCAAGAGCTAATCAATGACCTTCTTGAGTACGCACGAGAGGGAGACACTGTAGTAATTACCAAACTAGACCGCCTAGGTCGTTCACTGTCGCAGGTACTACTAAACCTCGAAACCTTCAAGGAGAGAGGTATAACGGTTAAATGCATTGAGCAAGGAGTAGATACCAGAGCTAACGACCTAATGGGCAAAGCAATGGTTCACCTACTTGCTTTGTTCGCTGAGATGGAAAGGGACATGATTGAAGACCGTATGCAGTCAGGCAAGGCTCACAGTGTCGCCAAACGTATTGAAGCAGGAGCAACAAAGGCAGAGGCAGAGAAAGCTGTAAAAGGTGGACGACCTTTGAAGATGGGTGCGGATACATACAAGAGTATCGTACAGGGGTTAGCGAATGGCGAACCTGTTGCAGCGATGGCTCGAAAACATGGCGTTACTCGCAGCTCAATCTACAACATCAAAAAGTCACTATAAACATATAAACTATTAAGCACCCAAAACAGCCCCGCCTTTCGGTGGGGCTTTCTTTTATCTGGAGTTTATTTTCAGCTTGCACGTGTGCGATATATCGGACTTTATATCAGACACTGCCTCGCCAACAGACCAATAAAATCAATAGGTTTAGAAATATTTATCACCGTACCTTACTCGTTTTTTCTTACCGATTGGTTATTAAACGTTGGTATAGGAGATAGAAGCTTCAGGAAAGCCAATAAGGTAGGTGGTATGGGTAGACAAAAAGTAAGTAAAGACAAAGTAAGAAAAGCTATTCAAGTGCTGTACTCACAGCCAGAAGAAGAACTCATCAAGAAAAATAGCCGCTTGATGCTGAGGCCCAGACTCTCAGCTAAACAAATAAGCCAAATGTGTGGATTGTCCGAGTCATTTGTAAAGAGTTTAGCAGACATGAGTTCAAGCCATTGGGAGTGGCTTCGGGAGGACGGCATCAAACCTAATGCGTGGAAGCTAAGAATGACTGTTCACGGAACACCTATACATTTCAAGAAGTGTGCGCTTAATGAATATCAATGGCGCAAGCGAATAAAAGCGATAAACCGTAAGGAGTTCAACCGTAAACGCTGTGAGCTACAGCATGACCTCAGAGATTTGAGTAGCAATACACGACAGTCATTAGCTCGGAAACGGAAGCTCAAGCTGATGTATGTAAAGCTCAAAGGCTGGGATAAGGAGCGAGCAAATCAGGCAAAGGCGCTTAAGCGACAGAGTAAAAAGAAGGAGAAAACTAATGGGTAATAAAAACAAGAAGAACAAAGCAGGAACGGTGTTACAAGTTCAAGAATTGCATGACGCTGTAGCTGATGTACTTCTCAAGCAAATTCAAGAACAAGTAACAGAATCTGAAAACAGCAAAGACAGGGACGACAACCTCACTATGTGTGTCCAGAAAGACACGATTGATAATGCCATCAAATTACTACGCCTGAACAAAACCACTGCAAGGGAAGAACCAACCAAGAAAGACAAGAAGCTAGGCCATGAGCTTGAGCGCATCCGAATTGAACAACGAAACAAACTAAAAATGCACCGATAAGACGGAGGAACGTAGTTCCGGTGATTGGGGTGGAGCCCCAATCTAAACCCTTCTTGATTCCGTTTGGAATCAACCTACCTATCTAATCTAAAACATGCTTATGGCATGCGTAGCGACATTAAGGAATTACTGTGAGTAAAAATAAACTAATCAAACTAGATTGCCATCACCGAAAAAACAAAAACTACAAATCGCCTAACAAACTTCACATTCCATCGAATCAAAAGAAGCACCTGAGCTTTAGACAAACCAACTTTAAAGATTGGCTAAAAGTTCAAGGGTTTAATCCTCGTGGTGTATCTACCTGTTGGACTCGTGCCGTACTGAGAGCTGCAAGAAAAAGCAAACAAGTTAAGTTCAAAATGAAGCGTTAAGCCAATGGAAAAACGGCGTACAGGTATCATCAAAAACAATTGGCGATATTCATCTTCTCTAACTTTTTGAAGTAGTAAGAAAGCAAGGAGGTTAGATAGCTATCTTTCCTCCTTACCTCTAAACCTCCAAATACAGCAAAAGCCCAAACAAGCCCTTTTATATTAGGTTCGGTTTTTAAATTTCTTCTTTCAAGCAAGCTATCTGCTATCAAAGGAAACTATTTTGAATACAGTAAAAATCACCGATAACTCGAAAGTTCAAGAGTTCTTATCCAAGCTCAACTTTCTAGGGTATAACCAAGCTATCAACGATGAACAGTGCAACGCCATCAGTACCTCCGGCCTTCCTAACTGGCTTGATGACTGCCTGCGTGGAGCGACAGGCCAAACTCCCAAAACAAGCACAAGGAGAACCAGCAAAAAACAAATTCTATTTTATCTGACATTTCTTACTGAAATAAGCACCACTACAGTTGGGAAACTACTTAACAGGAAGCAAGTAGCAATAACAGGAAAGAACTACAGCAAGAGTATGATTGAGTGGTATACAAGAGCCATTCGATGCGCCTCTCAAGCAATCAGTCACTATTTATTCAATCGATTAGACATCTACCTAGCCATCATGGGAAAAAATCTCTCTAGCAGAAAGCCAGTCTAACAAGTAAACAACGATGCAAAATCGGAAGATTAGCTCTCAATCCTTCGAAAGCTAACAAGCTAGATAAATACGTAAAAAAGTGCCATAAGAAGAATAAGCTGTCTAATCAAAAAGCGTAGCTGCTAACTGCGACACATCCACCTTCACATAACGATTTAATACTCGTATATCTTTATGACCTGATAGCTTTGCTACAAGCATATGGTCATGCCCTGCCTGTATCAGTTTAGATAGGCGGTAGTGTCGCAGTGAGTGAAGCACAAAGTCATTCAGCCCTTCTTCATCAGCAGCAACTCTAAAGGCTTTGCTCAAGTACATTGCTTGAGTTTTGAATAACTGCTTTGATTCTTTATAACCCTCTAGCTCATATAACCTACGCTCAAGAATTGCCATTGCAGGTCGTGATAATGGAACTCGCCTATCCTCACCGTTTTTCGTATCTCTAAGCTGAAGATAACGCCCCGCAAGGCACACACCACCAAGCTTTAATCCTAGTATTTCGCTGCGCCGACAAGCTGTTTCAGATAGCAGCAAGCAAATGTCTTTAAGTTCCAGAGTTTTGAGATTCCCTATCACTTTATGTAGTTGTTCATCTGTAGGTGTGAACTGTCGCACTGTGTAGTCTTTTGGGATGCGAACGTGCTTAGACACATCAGGTATCTGCAACCCTATGTCCTTTCTCAGCCAGTTAAGCATCGCTCGTAAAACCGAGGCATCTTTTCTAACTGAGCCAGATTTAACCTGTGTCTGTCGCTCTCGTAGAAACTTAGACACAAGCTCTGGAGAAATGTCTTTTACACAGCTATCTGAGAACCATTCAGCTAAACGCTTTAGGCGATACTGGATACTGCAGAGGTAGCTTTTGAAGTATTGAGCTTTCTGAATTGAGTACTGTTCTATCAGTACAGGGATAGGTGTATGCAGAGAAAGCGTGACGTGGGTATCAAAATTCAAGTATCTGTCCTCTCAAGGGTATGAAAAGGGACAGTGACGCTAAAAAGCAAAAAACCCGACAACTCGGAGAGTTATCGGGTTTCTTTAAATAATGGCACGCCCTGAAGGATTCGAACCTTCGACCACCTCCTTAGAAGGGAGGTGCTCTATCCAGCTGAGCTAAGGGCGCGCTACAGGAACGAATTATACGAATTCGAATCAGTAAAGCAACGGCTTTATGTAACATTCTGATCTAAGTGGGTAAAAAAAGGCCAACAAACATATAAGTGTTGGAAAACAGACCAAAGCAAACGTTTGCTTGATGGTAATCAAAAAGATTTTCTGGAATAATGCGCCAAAAACATCAGCCACTAACTTGAATATCAATACTAAGGAAATTCATGACTGCTCAAAATATTGATGGAAAGCTAATTTCTCAAACGGTTCGCTCCGAAGTTGCTGCACGTGTAAAAGCTCGTACTGAAGCTGGATTACGCGCTCCGGGCCTAGCGGTTGTTTTAGTGGGTGAAGACCCTGCTTCTCAGGTTTACGTTGGAAGTAAGCGTAAAGCGTGTGAAGAAGTTGGCTTCGTATCTAAATCTTACGACTTGCCAGCCACTGCGACAGAAGACGAATTGTTAACACTGGTAGACCAACTGAACGACGATCCAGAGATCGACGGTATTCTTGTTCAACTGCCTCTACCAGCTGGCATTGATAGCACTCACGTTCTTGAGCGTATCACGCCAGAAAAAGACGTTGATGGCTTCCACCCATACAATGTCGGCCGTTTGGCTCAGCGCATGCCTAAGCTTCGCTCTTGCACGCCAAAAGGCATCATCACGCTGCTTGACCGTTACAACATCGACTTACGTGGTAAGCACGCGGTTGTGGTTGGCGCATCAAACATCGTAGGTCGCCCAATGACGCTAGAGCTTCTTCTAGCAGGTTGTACGACGACAACATGTCACCGCTTCACCAAAGACCTTGAAGGTCACGTGCGTCAAGCAGACGTTGTTGTAGTTGCCGTTGGTAAACCTAACTTCATTCCTGGCGCTTGGATTAAGAAAGGCGCTGTTGTGGTCGATGTGGGTATCAACCGTTTGGAATCTGGCAAACTAGTGGGTGACGTTGAATACGACGTAGCGAAAGAAAGCGCAAGCTTCATCACACCTGTGCCGGGTGGTGTTGGCCCAATGACGGTGGCGAGCCTAATCGAGAACACCATGATCGCTTGCGAGCAATTTCACTCGAAATAGTCCGCAGCGCATATAAATAAATTAGAAAGCCGCAACGTGATGAACGTTGCGGCTTTTTTGATGCTTTGGTACTTAGCTATTCGTTTTTAAAACGGGGTGACTCGCTTTTGATGAAGCGCTCGTTGCTACTTATCTGGACTCTCAACTTTTTCCGTCTGTTCAGAAGGCGGTAATAAACTAATAAGCTCACACTCCGTTGATATGAGTTTTTCCAACTCAGATCCTTGTGTAATTAAACGGAAATCACCGCCATTAATCACCCCAAGAAGAATGGCTTTAGGATACAAAGCGTTAAACTCTTTTAAATCAAATGCCTCGGTCAAACCTGTACTTTTAATTTGGCTACCCTGAGCCATCAACGAGTTAAGCTTAGAATAGGTGATCCCTTCCGAAAACAGACTTCTATTGCCATCGCGGCTCACTTGGTGCCTTTCATGTTTATTCTCTGAGGATTCAAGCTCAAACACCTTATTGGCACCAAACTCGTCTTGGTAATGCATGCTGACTAACGGGTTGGTTTGACGATAAGGCGAGACGATCATCGCACGCCCTATCCCATCGAGTTCCAAATTGTTTTCCGCGTGGCTTGAAGCTGGGTTACCAAAGTAAACATTCAAGTTATCCATACGAGCTAAGCGAATGCTTTCCCAGTTAGTATCAGCAAGCACACTGTTGATGTTGTGTGTGGCTAGCACCTTGGCAAATTGTCTTGCAAAGTGAGTGGCGCCAAAGAAGATAACCCCTTGCGCTTTCTCTTGAGTGACCCCTAGCCTTCTCGCCCACCAGCTCGCGGTTAAGCTCTGAATCACAACCGTACCAATAATGACTAAGAACACCATGGGCACGAGCAGATCTGCGCCTTCAATCAGTTGCTTCTCTTGCAGTTTTATCGCAAACAGAGAAGAAACCGCGGCTGCTACGATCCCGCGAGGTGCCATCCAACTCAAAAACCATTTATCCGCCGAATTAAGATCCGTACCGATCCCGCTGATCCACACGCTTAACGGGCGAGCCACCAACATAACCACCGCTAGCAACCCAATACCGCCCCAACCTATCGAAAGGAAAGCCCCCGAATCGAGTCGACTGGCTAACAGAATAAACAACGCAGAAATAAGTAACACGGTCAGGGTTTCTTTGAATTCGATGATGTCTTCGATGTCCAAGCCCTTCACGTTGGCAAGCCAGATCCCCATGATGGTCACGGTTAATAAACCCGATTCTTCACTCAGATCATTAGAAAACGAGAACGCCGCCAACATTAGCGTCAGCACAGCCACATTACGTAAATAGTGCGGTACCCAATGCCCTTGCAGCATCTTGGCAATCAAATGGCCACCGATGATCCCTAAGCCTAAACCTATGACTAACGTCAGGCCCAGAGCTGACAGAACATGTCCGGTAGGGTCGGCAGAAGAAACAATGTACTCGTAGACGAGAACCGCAAACAGAGCGCCAATCGGATCAATTACTATCCCTTCCCATCGCAAGATACTGCCTAACGAAGATTTAGGCTGAATACTGCGAAGCATGGGCACGATTACCGTAGGGCCAGTTACCACAACTAATGCACCAAACAGTGCGGCTAACGGCCAACTGAAGTCCACAAAGTAGTATGCCCCCACCACGATACACGCCCATGTAATCAACATGCCGAAACTCACGAGGTGAGTCACCATCCGGCCATGGCCTCTGATTTCTTTGAAATTTAGGGTCAATGCTCCTTCAAACAAGATGATGGCAACCCCTAAGGAGATCATAGGAAACAGCACATCACCGAAAATGGCATCGGGATTTAGAATATTCAGGCCGGGACCTAACAATAGGCCAACGATAAGGAGAGGGAGAATGGCGGGAAGACGTAAACGCCAGCCGAGCTGCTGACAAGCTAAAGACAAGAGTCCAATTAACGCCAAAGAAGAAGTAATCGACAAATCCATTTGTGCCCCTAAAAGGTTTGCACCACACCCTGTGGTACAAACTATTCAATGAAATAAGAAAACCTACGTTCTTACACTATAGGCTCTCTTTTTCACGCTAACCGAATATTATTGTGATTAATCAGTCACTTTACTATAGGGGGAGTAAAGTCATGATCAGTTAACTATAGAGAAAGTACAACACCAGCAATAGCAGCACTCATTAGGTTAGCAAACACACCTGCACAAATTGCTTTGAAGCCATATTGTGAGATGAAAGAGCGACGCTCTGGAACTAAGCTGCCCAAACCACCGATAAGAATCGCCATGGTAGAGATGTTAGCAAAGCCGCATAGAGCGAAAGTTACGATCGCTTGTGAGTGCTCACTTAGCGCCTCTTTAGCATCCATTAGTTGGATGAAAGCCACGAACTCGTTCACGACAATCTTGTTACCGATCAATGAGCCCGCAACCACAGCCTCAGACCACGGCACACCGATCAGCCATGCAACGGGTGCGAACACATAACCTAGTAGAAGTTCGAAGCTTAGGTTTACGCCAAACCAACCACCAACAATACCTAGCAAGCCATTCAGCATTGCAATCACACTGATAAAGGCAAGTAGTGTCGCACCCACCGCAACGGCAATACGAAGTCCAGACATAGCCCCATCTGCCATTGCCTCAACTACGTTTGTTGCTCGTGGAATTTCAACGTCAGACTCAATATTTTCTTGAGCGTCATCTGCGCTACCTGGTACTAAGATCTTAGCCATCAATAGGCCAGCAGGTGCAGACATAAATGCAGCTGCGATCAGGTAATTTAGATCAACGCCAAGCGATGCGTAACCCACTAGCGTACCACCAGCGACAGAAGCCAAACCACACACCATCACAGCAAACAGTTGTGAATCCGTCATGTGCTTCAAGTAAGGCTTAACCACCAATGGAGCTTCAATCATGCCAACGAAAATGTTTGCAGTCGCAGACAGTGACTCCGCACGACCTGTGCCCAAAAACTTTTGTAGTGCGCCACCGATAAGGTTGATCACCTTTGGCATAAAGCCGATGTGGTACAAACCAGAGATCAGTGCAGAGAAAAAGATAATGATGCCTAGAACGTTAATCGCGAAAACAAATCCGTTATTCGTTAGGCCACCAAATAGGAAGTTAATCCCCTCTTGACCGTAGTTGATCAAGCTAGATACCGCACCTGTGGCTGCATTCAACGCTTCTTTACCCATTGGTACATACAGAACCAACAGCGCGAATGAGATTTGTAATAAGAAAGCCAAAGAGACTGTTCTTAGTGGAATATTTTTTCTGTCCGTAGATAGTAACCAAGCGGCAACTAAAATAGTGATAATTCCAAGTAGGGAAGCCATGTGCGTCAACCTAAAAGTTGTAGGTAGGAAAGGCGACGCATTCTATAGAGGAAATCGTTTGCGGCAAGCTGAGGTTGTTAATGTGATGTTGGGGTAATCACGATTTAACTATGAGTATAATTAAGTTATTGAATTTTAATAATTAACTTTGATTAAAAAGCGTACTTTTTCCATATGGAAATTATATTTATAGATTAGGAAACAGTTAGCGATGCAGTTCAACGCAAGTTTTGAGGTTTTTGTCCCAATACGTCGGCGACCCGATATGATCTTTAATGAACTCAATCACTGCCGAAAGCTTCTTCGGCATATTCTTTCGGCTCGGGTAAACGGCATAGAATGGCATTAATTGACTCGCTCTCCATTCCGGCAAAACTTGGATTAATTTGCCCGTTCTAAACTCTTCTTTTACTAAGTAAGTTGCTAAGTAAGCCACACCCCACCCTGATACGGCTGCGTCTCGCACGGCCTCAGCTAGATCCACCGAGTAATCACCCGCTACTTTAACGCTAAGGTTCTCTTGGCCATTATCAAATGCCCACGAGGTGTAATCTCGTTCACGGCTGCGATAGATAAGACAGTTATGGTCAATCAGATCAGAAGGCACATGTGGCGTCCCGGCCTTAATCAAATAGTCCGGTGATGCAGCCACCACAAACTGGCTGTCAGCCAATCGCTGAGCAATATAACCTTCTGGCAGATCTTCGTTGTTGGTGATCCATAGGTCCAGTCGCTCTTCAATCATATCCACCTTGTAGTCAAACAAGTGAACCTCGATTCTCAGCTGAGGATAAAGTTGTCTGAGCTGATCAATCGCAGGAATGATATGTAAAGTGCCAAATGACTGTGACAACCCAACACGCAATATTCCAGAGATGTCATCACGCTGGCTGTCCATATCCATTTGAGCGGCTTTTACCGTGTTAAACAGTTGCTCACAGTGCTGATAGAACACTTCCCCTGCTTCGGTCAGCGTTAAGCTACGTGTGGTGCGTTGTACCAACTTGATACCAATAGAGTCTTCAAGCAAAGCAACTTGCTTACTAATGTGAGACACCGAAACGTTCAAGCTTTTTGCAGCACTGGTAAAGCCTTCGTGCTTGATCAGCGCATGGAATATCACCATCTGTGCAGCTCTATCTGTTAGCACAAGATCACCTTATTAAATCTCTGAAATATAAAATCAAAAAGGACTCCGAAGAGTCCTTTAGTTCGTTCTGCCTATGGTAGGCCAAATGCTATTCAAAGCGACTTAGGTCTGTTAATCAAACTTAATTCTGTCGGCTAGATGGCTTACTGCCAAAGCAAAGTAGTAAGAACGATTCCACTTCATTAACACATTGTAGTTGTTATAAATGAGGTACGAACGTCCGGTTTCATCATCCGGCATGATTAACCAAGCTTTAATGTCTTCATCAAGTGTTGGCAGTGGGCGATCGTCATAGCGTTTAATACCGAGTTCAGACCACTCTTTTAAGTATTTCGCTTTGTCTTCGTCTCGACCTTGTAAATCGATCGACACAGTTGACGGAACATGAACCTGACGACCCCAAGTATATTTGTCATCCCACCCTGATTGGCTGAGATAATTGGCCGCCGAAGCAAATACGTCTTCTTCAGTGCCCCAAATGTCTTTCTTGCCATCACCACTGCCATCAGCGGCGTAAGCTAAGAATGAGCTTGGCATAAACTGAGGTTGACCCATCGCACCAGCCCAAGAGCCTTTCATCTCTTTTGGTGCAATATGGCCTTGATCAAGAATCTTCAATGCCGCCATCGCTTCGCTACGGAAGAAAGCTTCTCGGCGTCCTTCATAAGCCATGGTCGTTAGGGCGTCGATAACGCTGTAATTGCCCGTGAACTTACCAAAATTACTCTCAACGCCCCATAGCGCGACAATGAATCTTGGTTGAACACCATATTCATCACCAATACGCTTTAACGCGGTGTAATGCTCCTTGTAGAGTGACCTTGCTTGCTTCACTTTCCAATCTGGAACCGCTCGTGGAATGTATTCATCCAGAGTCAGTTTTTTCTCAGGTTGGTTTTTGTCGGCTTTTACCGCTCTTGGCTTAAACGTTACACCATCAAAGGCTTCATCAATGATCGCTTCAGAGATGCCTTCTTCACGGCCTTGTTGTTTTAGTTTTTCTACATATTGCTCGAAGCTCAGTTCTTCAGCTTGTACTGAACTTATGGTCAGGCTATTACCCAATAGTAATGCCGACACAGCCAATATGGTTTTCGAAAATTTACTCAACGATCACTCCTCCTTGAATTGAGGTGGCTATCACTCTTCGTCTTGAGATTTCTGTTGAGCTTTACGCTCTTTATGAAGTTCAAGTTCGTTAACTGGTGGTGGCGGAACCTGTAAAAAGAAACCATCGGTATTCAGTGATTCTTTCACTTTTTCGATGTTTACTTGAGCCAGTTTACGGCCATCCATTTTAATTACCATTACAAAACTAGGTTTACCAAACATTTGCATCAATGCGTCAGGAACTTGTGAAAAATCATCCTTCTTAGGGATATAAAGGTATGTTCCTTCTTTCTTTGAGCTTTTATATATAGAACACAGCATGACAAACCTTTTAATTGATTATGACTACAAAACTCTCACTTGCGAGATCAATAGTTTATGTTAGGGAAATATTGGGAACAAAACGTCCATTTGACAACAAGATTACTTGCTGTGCTTGGTTTGGGAATATAACATGATAAACCTAGTTTCAGGCAATGCCCTTTATTTTATTGATAAAGAAATTGTACCAATCCGCTATTGAGGTCCTGTAGTTTTTCGATGTCTAGTAACCCAGATCTAAAAGGTAGCAGCTTTACGCTATCTGTTTTGCACTTATCCGATGATCAAGTCGAAAATGCAGTCTCTTTTCTTCAAGAGAAAGTAGACCAAGCACCTACGTTTTTCGCTGCCGCGCCTGTTGTTATCAACATCAGCAAAGTCGCGGGCGATATCGATTTTGTGCAACTTAAAAATGGTATATCTCAAGCGGGTATGATCCCGGTTGGTGTGGCTGGTTGTTCTGATAAGCGAATGCAAAACCTCGCTAAAGAAGCCGGTTTTGCAGTGATGACGGCAAGCAAGTCGCCATCTCAAGCTCCAGCGAAGATGGCACCAATCAAAGTGATTAGAACCCCTATTCGTTCTGGTCAGCAGGTTTATGCGAAAGATGGCGATCTATTGATTCTCAGCCATGTGAGTGCAGGCGCGGAAGTGATTGCCGATGGCAGTATCCATATTCATGGCACTTTACGCGGCCGTGCGATTGCAGGTGCAAGTGGTCAAACTGAAGCAAAAATAATTTGTAATGACTTACAAGCCGAGCTGGTTTCCATTGCTGGAAATTACTGGCTCAGCGATCAAATTGAAAGCGAGTACTGGCAGAAGAAAACCATGTTCAGTATGGCAAACGATGTATTACACGTTGATGTCCTCGCAATATAAGAGAAATAAAAGGAAAACAGAATGGCACGCATTATCGTTGTAACGTCAGGTAAAGGCGGGGTAGGCAAAACGACCTCCAGTGCAGCTATTGCCTCGGGTCTGGCTTTAAAAGGAAAGAAAACCGCAGTTATCGACTTTGATATCGGTCTGCGTAACCTAGATTTAATCATGGGTTGTGAGCGTCGTGTTGTGTACGACTTCGTTAACGTTATCAATGGTGAAGCGACGCTGAACCAAGCGATGATCAAAGACAAGCGCACAGAGAACCTGTTCATTCTTCCTGCTTCTCAAACTCGTGATAAAGACGCACTAACAAAAGATGGTGTTCGTCGTGTATTTGATGAACTAGATGAAATGGGCTTTGATTTCATCATCTGTGATTCTCCTGCGGGTATCGAACAAGGCGCTCTAATGGCGTTGTACTTCGCTGATGAAGCGATTGTAACCACCAACCCAGAAGTCTCTTCAGTACGCGATTCAGACCGTATTCTAGGTATTCTTGACTCTAAATCTCGTCGTTCAGAAGACGGCTTAGAGCCAGTGAAAACACACCTTCTACTGACTCGCTACAACCCAGCACGTGTAACTCAAGGTGAGATGCTCAGTGTTGAAGACGTTGAAGAAATCCTGCACATCTCTCTACTGGGTGTGATTCCAGAAAGCCAAGCAGTACTCAACGCATCGAACAAGGGTGTTCCAGTTATCTTTGACGAAGCAACCGACGCAGGTATGGCTTACAATGATACTGTAGAGCGACTACTGGGTAGCCAAGTTGACTTCCGCTTCTTAACGGAACAGAAGAAAGGCATCTTCAAACGACTGTTCGGGGGCTAATGCACAATGTCATTATTAGAGTTTTTTAGACCACAGAAAAAGACAACCGCAAACCTAGCCAAAGAACGTTTGCAGATCATTGTTGCCGAACGACGCAGCCATGACGACCCAGCGCCGTCTTACCTGCCGCAACTAAAAGAAGACATCTTGAAGTGTATTGCCAAGTACGTTGAGGTCGATCCATCAATGGTTGATCTGACTTTTGAACACAAAGATGACGACATCTCAGTGTTAGAGTTGAATGTTAAGCTTCCAGAAGAAGATCGATAATCTTTCTGAACAAGATTGGCAGGTAATACACTTGCTTGTATTGATTGAATAAAAAAAGAGAGCCTAGGCTCTCTTTTTTGTATGTGCAGTTTATAACTGTAACTAAGTTAGGCTTTAAAGCAGCAAGCGGTTATTTGATCGCTTTACTCAGCTTTTCGCCAACCACATCTAAACGCCAGCCTTGCATAACATCAGGCAGCTTCTCTGGGTTACGATCGTGCTTCCACACCCAGCTTAACATTTGGTTAAGTTGCTTCTTCGATGCCAAGAATTCCGTCGCCAAACCACTGTGTTGTGATGCTGTTTTCACTTCATCTTTCAGCACTTTGAAGAGTTGCTTGTAGCCAGGGAAATCCATTAGACGTTCTACTGGTGCTGGGTACTCTTCTTCTGGTGTATGTTCCGCTAACTTTACGATTGAGCTGATCTTCGCACCATGGCGACGCACAGAGCGGTAATCAAAACCCTCTTGCTCCATGTGCTTGGGATCTTTCATCGCAAAACGCGCCACAGCCCATAGGTCTTGTTCTTTGAAGACAAAGTTCAGCGCTAAATCGCGCTTGATTGCTTCTTTTAGACGCCAAGTTGCTAGAGGTCGTAAGATCGCTAATTGCTTAGGTTTAAGCTGCCACGCCCCTTTAATATCAAGGTAGGCTGTATCTGGGTTTACTTTACGAATGCGCTTGGCAACTTGTAAATCAGACTCTTGCTGAGCCGCTTCCCACCAGCCAGCTTCCATCACTTTTTCTAGAAGCTTGTTGTACATTGGCATTAGGTAATGCACGTCTGCTGCTGCGTAGTCCAATTGTTTTTGAGAAAGCGGACGCGCTAGCCAGTCTGTGCGAGATTCACTCTTATCGAGATCGACACCGACAAACTCTGAAACCAGAGCAGCAAAGCCCGTTGATAAACCATGACCTAAGAAAGCCGCCATGATCTGTGTATCAACCATTGGTGTTGGTGTACAGCCAAATGCGTTCTGGAACACTTCCAAATCTTCACCGCACGCGTGCAGCACTTTCAATACTGATGCGTCTTTCAACAAGGTAACGAACGGTGTCATGTCATCAAGAGCAATAGGGTCAATCAGTGACAGCGTTTCACCATCAAATAACTGAATCAAGCCTAATTGAGGGTAATAGGTTCTAGTACGAACGAACTCCGTATCAAGCATAACGACATCGGCTTCACGTGCTTGTTGGCAAACTCGCTCAAGGTCTTTCAATTGGGTAATGATTTGATAATCCACAAAAACTCTCACAGGTTTCTATTTGATCGCCGGATACAAAAATGCCGACATTAACTGTCGGCATTCTAACACCATTTTTCAGCGCTCGCTTAGATTAAGCGCCTCAATGGTTTTGGTGCAGTACTTTCGCGCAAACGGGCTAATTATTCGCTAGCGCGTTTCGCAAGTTCTGCATCGTTTTCTTCACGCAGTACGCGGCGTAAGATCTTACCTACGTTAGTCTTTGGAAGATCATCTCTGAACTCGACTAATTTAGGGATTTTGTAACCCGTTAAGTGCTCACGACAGTGCGCGATAATGTCTTCTTTGGTCAGGCTAGGGTCACGCTTCACAACGTAGATCTTAACCAATTCACCAGACACTTCATGAGGTTGACCGATAGCTGCTACTTCAAGCACTTTACCATGCAGAGCCACAACGTCTTCAATCTCGTTCGGGTAAACGTTGAAGCCTGATACAAGAATCATGTCCTTCTTACGGTCAACGATGTACAACAAGCCTTCGTCATCAAACTTAACGATGTCACCTGTCGATAACCAACCGTCTTGATCGATCACTTCTTTGGTCGCTTCAGGGCGCTGCCAGTAACCTTGCATCACTTGAGGGCCACGAACTTGTAGCTCGCCTACTTGGTCATTAGCAATAACCTTACCTTCATCATCAACAATACGAACTTCTGTCGATGGTACTGGTAGGCCGATAGCACCTGTGTAGTCTTTCAGGTCGTATGGGTTACCCGTTACCAGTGGTGAACACTCAGTTAAGCCATAGCCTTCCAATAGGTGAATGCCTGTCGCTTTCTTCCATTGCTCAGCAACAGCGCGTTGAACCGCCATGCCGCCGCCAACAGATAGGCGTAGGTTACTGAAATCCAACTCGTGGAAATCTTCGTTATTAACTAGCGCATTAAACAAGGTGTTTACGCCGGTAATTGCGGTAAACGGAACCTTTTGCAGCTCTTTAATAAAGCCAGGAATGTCACGAGGGTTAGTAATTAGAAGGTTACGACCACCCATCTCAACAAACAGTAAGCAGTTCACCGTCAGTGCAAATACGTGGTAAAGCGGTAATGCCGTTACAACCAACTCGCGGCCTTCTTGCAGAACAGGACCGTAAGCCCCTTTCGCTTGAAGTACGTTCGCAATCATATTGCGGTGCGTTAGGATTGCGCCCTTCGCTACACCTGTTGTACCACCAGTGTACTGTAGGAACGCGATGTCATCACCCGCCATGAACGGTTTCACATATTGAAGACGACGACCTTTGTGCAGCGCTTTTCTGAATGAGATAGCACCCGGCAGATCATACTTAGGCACCATGCCTTTTACGTATTTCACTACAAAGTCGACAATTGTCCCTTTCGCGCGTGGCAGCATTTGCCCTAGGCTAGTTAGAACAACGTGTTTAACCGGCGTGTTATCAACGACTTTCTCTAGCGTGCTCGCAAAGTTAGATACGATAACAATCGCCTTTGCACCAGAATCGTTCAGTTGATGTTCAAGCTCACGAGGTGTGTACAGTGGGTTGACGTTCACTGCAATCATACCTGCACGCAATACACCAAATAGTGCAATTGGGTATTGCAGTAGGTTTGGCATCATTAGCGCGACGCGATCGCCCTTCTTCAGTTTCAAGTCATTCTGTAGGTAAGCGGCAAAAGCACGGCTGCGCTCTTCAAGCTTACGGAATGTCATAATCGAGCCCATGTTCTCGAATGCAGGTTGGTCCGCGTACTTCTGTACCGACTGTTCAAACATTTCTACAAGAGATGGGTACTGATCTGGGTTGATCGTTTCTGGTACGTCACTTGGATAACGTGAAAGCCAAGGTTTGTCCACTATGTTACTCCTCGTTTATCAGCTGACGACTGCTTCGCCGCTTTTTATCATTGCGGTATTACAGCACAGCTTTAGTGCATGAGCACTAAAAGGCTCAAACACTTGTTTAAATTTTGTTAACTACACCAAGAATTAGCTCTGAAACTAGCTCCGGGCTCTCTAAATGGCAATGATGTCCGCCAGGAACAGTCTCTATATTCAGAGAACTATGGGCTGATTTGTAGCGAGTATGCTGCAAATGTCGGAATCCATCATTTCCTAAAACTATTAATTGAGGGCATTCAATAGCCGCCATGATCGCTTCAGCGTGCGCCTGTGACATTCGATATAACGAGTCACATTTTAGGTTAGGGTCGCATCGCCATTGCCAAGAGTTATCTAACTCGACAATTCCTCGCTCGACAATAGGAGCAATTAATTCAGCATTGATTTGATTGGCGTGAGCTCTCAGCTTAATAGCATCCTCAAGGCTTGCCAGAGGACGTGAAGGCTTTCTTCGCTGTCGAAGACGACTGAGTACCCCATCTCTCAAGCGAGAAACCGTTTCTTGGGGAGCTTCTGAAAGAGGTCCGTGACCTTCAATTTGAATTAATCCTGACACCTTTTCAGGAAAGGCGGCACTATAGCAACTTGCTATCAATGCACCAAGTGAATGTCCTACCAGTACCAGTCTGTTTGGCGATAATTTAGTCACCAACTGATGCAAGTCATCTATATAATCATGAAATGGGTAGTAACTTCCCGATTTGTGCGACGAGAAGCCGTGTCCGAAGAGATCGATAGCAACAAGGTGAGCATTGGGCGCAAACTTGGCGACTTGCTGCATAACCTGATTAAAGCTGGACGAATTATCCAACCACCCATGAATAAAAACGACCGTCGTTGCGGTCGTTTGTGGGTTGCCAATCTGTTGTGTTGCAAGCGTCCCGCTCGCGAGGGAGTATGACTTTTCAATCATCAAACATGTAGTTCCATCTGTTTGCGTAATCAACATCGGATAAAGTTAATTACTCTACGTCTTGTATCACTCGACCTTGTCTTGGCATCGTTTGAAAACTGCGGCAATGTAAACTTCTGCACGAGTAGTAGGTTGGTGCAAAATCGTTAACAACAACGCGCTCAGTAATGTTCCACAGGCGTTGGTTGTCTACTTTCATTACAGGGAAGGTGTAAGGGTATTCCCCTATTTTTCCATCTTCACTTCCAATTGACTGACCAACCAAAGTAATCAGACGACCTTCTGCAAAGCTTAGAGGCTCAACGTACCCTTCAATATAACCAACAAAACGTCCGCTTGGCTCTGCGTCTAGATCTGGCTTACCGCTACTCGAAATCGGCATATTAGCGACTTCGATTCGAGTCTTATCTTTCAAGTTGGTCACTTTAGAGATAACGCCACCTAATCGAACACTTTGCGCATCCGGTAGTTGGTCGACCCACTGTTGGTAATCGCTAATTACAGGCTCTGATTTTGCTTCAAGCTCGCTAGGAAGTGATGAACACCCGGCAAGTACCAATACACCAAGAGAAAAGGCTATTAAGCGTAATTTAGAGAGATAATTTGACATGGTTCTGGTCCTTAAACAGGCATTAATAAGAAGCTCTAGATGTAGATATCGACACCGATAAGCTTTGCAAGTTCTTCTTTCTTCGCCTGATTCATTACATCCATATACTCTTCCATAGCCTTACGTCCTCGGCCTTCTGGAAGATCATACTGGATTTGAGCCTTGTGTAGCTCAGACTCTTTAACTTGACGAATAGAGTGAGAAACAGCATTAGCGACCTTAGTCGGTTGCCCAACCGCAGTGCTAGCATCAGATTTTTTTGCCTGCTCCTTCTTTTTAATTCGATTCGGCTTAGACGTGCTGCCTATCGAAGAAGGAGGTAAGTTGTTAATTGATACCATGACTAAATATCTGCCCTCTCAAATCTAAATAATACGCATTTAGACCTAATTTGCATCAGAACCTTGTAAAAATTATTCGCGACCTGGCAGTTTCTTCCAAGTCACTTTGTCACGAAGATAAACTGGCTCAGATTCTTCTGCTGCAACCGCTTTACCTTCTGCGTAAGCAAATTGAGCAAGGAACGCCATATCTTGAGCTTCTGGGAATAGCACTTCACACGCTTTGGTGTTGATCGCAAGTGTATCCATATGCTCGGCATAAGCTTCCCAGCCGGTACCGACTTTCGCCCATATTTCAGAATCTGCTTCTAACTGCGCAGCCAGTTCACTTGGTGGCGTTACACATTCGGCATCAACCGCAGTCCAACGACCATCTTGTTCGCGGCTGTAACGAGCCCAGTACACTTCGCTCATACGCGCATCAATCGCTGTTGCTACATGAGTTTCACCAAATTTACGGTAGCTGCCTTGCGCCATCGCTGCCAGTGTAGAGACACCAATCATTGGTAAATCCGCACCAAAAGCCAAGCCCTGAGCAATACCAATACCAATACGCACACCCGTGAAACTGCCTGGGCCTTGGCCAAACGCGATAGCATCGATATCGGTTAAAGCGACATTCGCTTCTTTCAGTACTTCATCCACCATAGGTAGAATTTTTTTTGTATGGTCTCGAGGAGCCTCTTCGCTACGTGCGAACACCTGGTCACCAATTACTAATGCAACTGAACAGTTTTCAGTTGCGGTATCTACTGCAAGAATTTTCGCGCTCATTTGTGTCTCAAATATTCGTTATCTAATCTAAAAATAATGGCTAAACTCAACAATGCCAATTACTCAGCAGCGGTTGAATGGTCTTTAGCTAAGAATTCTTTAATGACCCCTAAGTCACGGGTACGTGGGATAGGCGGTAAACTCGCCAAAAACACACCACCGTAATCGCGGGTCACCAAGCGGTTATCGCAAATAATTAAAGCGCCATTATCACGTTTATCACGTATTAATCGGCCAACACCTTGTTTTAAGGTAATCACTGCGTCTGGTAACTGTACTTGTGCAAAAGGATCACCCCCTTTCAGCTTACAGTCCTCGATTCGAGCCTTAAGTAACGGGTCGTCTGGGGCGGTAAAGGGCAATTTATCGATGATAACACAGCTTAATGCGTCGCCCCTAACATCTATACCTTCCCAGAAGGCGCCAGTGGCCACCAGCAATGCGTTACCTAATTCCATGAATTCGGCTAAGGTTTTTTGCTTACTTGTCTCACCTTGTAGCAGAACGGGAACCGAGAGCGTTTCACGGAATCGTTCCCCCAACTCTTTCATCATGCTGTGTGAGGTGCACAAGAAGAAACAGCGACCTTGGTTTTGCTCAATCACAGGAGTCAGCATTCTTACTAGCTTATCCGCTAAACCCGGGCTATTTGGTTCGGGAAGATAACGAGGCACACACAAACGCGCCTGATTTGGATAGTCAAACGGGCTTGGCAGTGAAAACTGTGCTGACGGTTTTAACCCGAGTCGAGAGGTGAAATGGTCGAAATCATCCGACACAGCCAAAGTTGCAGAGGTAAACACCCAAGCACCCGGTTTTAGCTCAATCTGCTCATGGAATTTATCCGCAACCGAAAGAGGCGTGATGTGCAAAGCAAAGTGGCGTGGCGTGGTGTCATACCAATAGGAATAACCGGTAATCGACACATCACACACACGTTCGATACGCGACTTAATCATGGTTGCACGCTCAAAAGCCGTGTCTAACAACTGGCTTCGACCCAATGCTAATTTCAATACATCCACAGCCAGTTGCAACGCATCTTGTAAACGCACGAGCTCTCTCACAATCGACTCTGACTTCAATGCTTCACGCCAGTTACCACGAAAGCCGGTGTCGCCGAGCACAATGCGTAAATCGGCGGCTGATTGAATGAGCCTCTCGCCAACCTTTTGCAGCTGCCGCATGTCTTTGGCTTCAGTGCGGTAAGCGATTTCAATGTCTTTGGCTAGTTCTTGGATTTGTCGACTGGAAACCGATTGTCCGAAGTACTGGCTGGCGATGTCAGGAAGTTGATGTGCTTCATCGAAAATAAACACGTCAGCTTCAGGTATCAATTCGCCAAATCCGGTTTCTTTGATCGCCAAATCAGCTAGGAAAAGGTGGTGGTTTACGACCACCACATCGGAATCCATCGCTTTTTTACGCGCTTTAAGCACAAAGCAATCGGTATAGCTTGGGCACTCTTTACCCAAGCAATTATCATTGGTCGAGGTAATGGTTGGAATAACCGGGCTGTCTTCAGCGATATCATCACAATCGCCTAAATCACCCGTTTGAGTGGATGACGACCAACTACGAACTTTGACTAACTGAGCCAGCAGCGTTGGATCGGTATGAGCACCATGACTCTCGATCATTTGGCGGCTGAGTCTGTCCAAACACAAATAGTTTGAACGTCCTTTGAGCAACGCAACTTGACCATAAAAGCCAAGCGCATCGACCATCAAGGGTAAATCTCGGTGAAACAGCTGTTCTTGAAGGTTTTTAGACCCCGTACTAATGATGGTTTTCTTGCCACTAAGCAGCGCAGGCACTAGGTAAGCAAACGTCTTACCAGTACCTGTTCCAGCCTCAACAACCAACTGGCTTTGATTTTCAATAGCTTGTGAAACCGCTTCAGCCATGTCTAACTGAGCTTGTCTTGGTTGAAACCCAGGGATAGCTTTGCCCAGAGCGCCATCAGCAGAAAACGTTTTAGATATCATAGAGTACGAAGTTTAGAAAAAGAGAAGGAGAATTATGGCAGGTTTAGTGAGCCGGCGCGAATCAAGAATGACTTCGCACCGGAGGTGTTTGGTTTGGCTTGACGTGGCTTAAGTTACCTTGAAGGTAAGAATTGAAGAAGTAGGAATTAGAGAATCGTTTTTATTTTCGACTGAGATAACGTGATAGCCAAGGAGCACCTTCAAAATGGTTATCACCAGGCTGTATGGCTTTCGCTGCATCGGTTGGTGAGGTCTTACTTTCCCACATTTCATCTAGAACATGACCATCTAATTCGGTACCTCTCGCCAATGAATTCACTCGCTTGCAGTACAGTTTTTTGGCTAGTAACTCTTTATCCATAAGTATCACCTCTATTTTTGGCCAAGGCGTAAATGCCTCGGTTGAAGTTCAAATGCGTACTACGGTCAAAACTTTTAAAAATGAAGCTTCTGCCTGTTTTTCTATCTAAAAACTGATATTTCTATATCAAACAATTTATCAAAGCGATAAATCAGCAGCAGAATTTGTTGAAACCAACTTGATAATAGATTAATTATAACGGTGATATTGCGGCTCAGTTCACCGTTCGACGGCCTGCATTAAATTTGAAGAATCCCTATTTCATATAATAAGTGCAACATTTCATGGAAGTAAGATGCAAATGGAAAGAAAAACTTTACTAACACATTGTACTGATGCCCCGGGCCTCATCTCTAAGATCACCAATATTTGTTATAAGCACCAACTCAATATTATTCACAACAATGAGTTCGTAGATAACACAAGTGGCCACTTCTTTATGCGCACCGAGCTGGAAGGCTATTTCAATGATGAAACCTTGCTTGCCGATTTAGACCAAGCCCTGCCACCAAATACGAAACGTAAGCTTGTTGATTCGTCTCGCAAGCGTGTTGTGATACTCGTGACCAAGGAAGCACACTGCCTTGGCGACATTCTAATGAAGAACTTCGATGGCAGCTTAGACGTTGAAATTGCGGCCGTTGTCGGTAACTACGACATTCTACAAAGCCTAACCGAGCGTTTTGACATCCCTTACCACCATGTTTCTCACGAAGGGCTAAACCGTGAAGAACATGAGAAGAAGATGCTAGAAGTGATTGACCAGTACGAGGCGGATTACCTTGTTTTGGCTAAGTACATGCGAGTGCTGACACCAGGTTTTGTTGAAAAATACCACCACAAGATCATCAATATCCACCACAGCTTCTTGCCAGCATTTATTGGCGCGAAGCCATACCAACAAGCGTATGAGCGCGGCGTGAAGATCATTGGCGCAACGGCACACTTTGTGACGAATGATTTGGATGAAGGTCCAATCATCAAGCAAGATGTTATCCCTGTGGATCACAACTTCAGCGCGAAAGACATGGCACAAGCCGGTCGTGACGTAGAGAAGAATGTATTAAGTAAGGCGTTAAACAAGGTGATCAATGATCATGTGTTTGTTTACGGCAACAAGACTGTAATTCTGTAAATCGGATATTCGATTTCCGGTAAGACTTCCAGTTAGAACCCAATAAAAAACGCGCAATAGGGAAAGCCCATCGCGCGTTTTTTGTATCTGATGATCAGACTCGCTTTGAGAGATTCCCGACTACGCTCCTTCGTCGCTATCAGGAATGACGAACTCGGTGATGAACCTTCGAGCTATAGGCTCTAACATACGCTCTCGAACGCTCAGTCTGTCACTATCCAAAGATAGACTCTGGAAAATTTCATCGAACACCCCGTCATTCCGACGAGCCAAGGCGAGATCAGGAATCTCTTTCCTAGCAACTCTCTATTCAAATTAAGCCTGTTCTGATTCCACAATCTTCTTCAAAGAGTGTGGATGCAGCTTGATGCAAATCCCTTGATGTTTAAAAGCCACTGTTGGGTTATTCAAGCGTTCACCCTCGCCTTTCGGGCTAGAGAGTTTGATCTTAACGCCTTGCTCACCCAGCGTTTCAAAGTTAGCAGCGAACTGCGGGTAAGTTTCTTTAAGATCCGCTAGATACTCATCAGCTGTTTGGGCATGAGAAGGAATCACAAACTCTACATGTTCCCAATCTTGGCTTGGGTAAATCTTACCTTCTGCTGGATATGGCAGCTCCAAACATTCAATTTTCCAGCCAAGGCTTTGCAAGGGTTCATCGAAAGCCAACACCACAATTGGACGACCATTAATCATCGCCTCAGAAATCGTAGAGCCGTACTCAGACCACGCTTGATGGGCAGATTTCGCTAGCTCAGTGTCATTGATTCGCAGCGCAATATGATCCGCTTGAGCAAAGCTTAAATCCAAACCTAATGTATTTCCTAGGCTCTCGATTTTTGCCATAAAAGTATCAAGGCGGGCGATCATTTGTTGTGGTTCTAGTTCAGCTTGCTTCAGGCTCATCATCATTGTCTGTGTTCTCCAAATAATGGCTGCATGTTATCAGTTTTGCCTTTTGCAACAAGCGTTGCTTTTACAAAAAACACTCAATAACTATGTTCTTTTCGCTCCTTAAACATGCAAACGCGTCTTGCTAAAAGTCGATTGTCAAAAACCACTCAGGAAATGTTAATTTTCTATCAATTCGACCTATAAGAAACCGCACAAAATTGGTATGATTACCGCCATTTCTGTGAACTTAAACAGAGTCTGCTGCTGATTTTGGCATTAAATCGTTAACTAGAAGCATAATTAACCAATTTAATGACCAAGAATTAACGGCCACTCTTATCATCCTTGAATTGAAGGAAACGCGTGTGAATATCCAAGCACTTATTAATGACAAAGTATCTCAGGCTCTAGAAGCCGCTGGCGCACCTGCAGGCTCTCCTGCTGCTGTTCGTCAATCTGCAAAACCACAGTTTGGTGACTACCAAGCAAACGGCGTTATGGGCGTTGCTAAACGACTAGGCACTAACCCACGAGAATTTGCTCAAAAAGTATTGGACGTTCTAAACCTAGACGGTATCGCGTCTAAAGTTGAAATCGCAGGTCCGGGTTTCCTAAACATCTTCCTAGATGAAGCTTTCCTAGCCAAACAAGCAGACGCAGCATTGGCTGACTCTCGCCTTGGTGTTGCCGTTGCTGAAACGCAAACTATTGTTGCGGATTACTCTGCGCCAAACGTTGCTAAAGAAATGCACGTTGGTCACCTACGTTCAACTATCATCGGTGATGCAGTAGTTCGTACTCTAGAATTTCTAGGCCACAACGTTATCCGCGCTAACCACATCGGTGACTGGGGTACTCAATTCGGTATGCTTATCGCAAACCTTGAGCGCGTTCAGGCTGAGTCTGGTGAAGTTTCAATGGAACTTGCTGACCTTGAAGGCTTCTACCGTGAATCTAAAAAGCTCTACGATGAAGACGAAGAGTTCGCAGTTAAAGCACGTGGCTACGTTGTTAAACTGCAAAGCGGCGACGAGTTCTGCGCAGAGATGTGGAAGAAGCTTGTTGACGTAACAATGATTCAAAACCAACGCAACTACGATCGTCTAAACGTGTCTCTAACACGTGATGACGTAATGGGCGAAAGCATGTACAACCACATGCTTCCAACTATTGTTGCGGATCTGAAAGAGCAAGGTCTTGCTAAAGAAGATGACGGCGCACAAGTTGTATTCCTAGACGAATACAAAAACAAAGATGGTGACCCAATGGGCGTTATCATCCAGAAACGCGACGGCGGCTTCCTTTACACAACAACCGATATTGCTTGTGCAAAATACCGTTTTGAAGAACTAGGCGCAGACCGCGTTCTTTACTTCATCGACTCACGTCAACACCAGCACCTAATGCAAGCTTGGACTATCGTTCGTAAAGCAGGTTACATCCCAGAATCTGTTTCTCTTGAGCACCACGCATTCGGCATGATGCTAGGTAAAGACGGTAAACCATTCAAGACTCGTGCAGGCGGTACTGTTCGTCTTGCTGATCTTCTTGATGAAGCCGAAGTTCGTGCAGCGCAGCTAATCGAATCTAAGAACCCAGAACTAGCAGAAGACGAGAAGAAAGCGATCGCGAACACTGTTGCTATGGCAGCGGTTAAGTACGCAGACCTTTCTAAGCACCGCACTACTGACTACGTGTTCGATTGGGACAACATGCTTGCATTCGAAGGCAACACAGCACCATACATGCAGTACGCATACACTCGTGTTGCTTCTGTATTTGCTAAAGCTGGCATTTCTATGGACTCGCTTGAAGGTGAAATCAAAATCACTGAAGAGAAAGAGAAAGCGCTTATCGCGAAACTTCTACAGTTTGAAGAAGCAGTACAGTCTGTTGCTCGTGAAGGTCAACCACACATCATGTGTAGCTACCTGTTCGAACTAGCTGGTCAATTCTCTAGCTTCTACGAAGCGTGCCCTATCCTAGTTGCTGAAGACGAAGCTGTTAAGCAGAGCCGTCTGAAGCTTGCTGCACTAACAGCGAAGACGATCAAGCAAGGTCTATCGCTTCTAGGTATCGACACTCTAGAGCGCATGTAAGCGATTCGAGATTCGAGATTCGAGATTCGAGATTCGAGATTCGAGATTCGAGATTCGAGAAAATTAGAAAGGTTGACGTGAAAGCGTCAACCTTTTTTTTGTCTGGAGGTTTGTTTACTCGATTATTTAAGCGATTAGCTAACCTACACAGCAAGAGATCTCCTATTACGCTCATTCGTCGCTCTAGGAGATGACGAGAATAGGTGTAGTGAATCCAAGACAACATCAATGATGCGCCATCAAACCACACCAAATCGTTATCCCTCTTCTCACCATCATTCCCTACAGTGAGGGACGAACGTGATAGGGAATCTGCTTATTGAGAACGTAAGCCCTAGCCACATTCAAACTTCGACCTTATACTCATGTAAAACAATTAATTGGAAAGATCATGAGCTTCGAACTTCACCCGCAACTTGCGAAAGACACCACACTTATCGGCGAATTTCCACTGAGCTTAGCCCTGCTACACAAAGATAACGCAGTGCCTTGGGTTATCTTGGTACCAAAACGTGCCAACCTAAAAGAGTTGCACCACTTACCAATGAAAGAGCAACAGCAGTTCCTACATGAATCTCAGGCGGTAAGCCAAGCATTAGAAGCAACGTTCCAACCAGACAAATTGAACCTTGGTGCGCTGGGTAATATGGTGCCACAACTGCACATCCACCATATTGCACGCTTCAAAGACGACATTGCTTGGCCCGGCCCAGTATGGGGTAATACAAAAGGCGAACAGCGCAGTGAAGAAGATCAAGCCGCTATCCTGACTCGAATCCAAAACGTTCTGTCACTGAGCTCTATCTTCAAGAAAGCATAATTCGAGTTCATCTCATTGAGCTTTAAAGCAAAACACTTCAGAAAAGACACATAACAAAAAGCCGCTCATCTTAGATAAGCGGCTTTGTCATTTTCTAATCTCGCCTTTTTCAACGAGAGTCTGAAGACCGAACTACATCATCACGTTAAGCGACAAACCATCTTGTTTGCTGATGGTGTAGCGAATACGCGTTGTATGACCATGCTTATTCGTATCGACCAAGCGAGAAACTTTCCCTTTCTTGACCCAAACACTCAGCATCGCATCGACGCCATCTTCACTCATGCCAAACTTTGCAGCGAGCTCTTTACGAGCCGCAACGCCGTGGCTATCAATGTATTGATGAAGTTCAGTTAAAATCATACTACTTGCACCTCTAGTGCTTTCTGCTTACTGCCCACTTTCTTGAAGACGCGATACGTCACCACAAAACCACCAGCAATCGCCACCATCCATACTGCACTTGTCACAGGATGCGCAGCAAAGTTTGCCGCTTGGTAGTAGAAAGTCGCACCAAAGTAACCAAGAGCCATCGTCCAAACCGCGATGAAGCGTGCAAACGTCTGACCAAATTCACGAACATAAGCACCCATCGCGGCCACACAAGGCGTGTAAAGCAGGATAAGAATCAAGTAAGCGAATGCCGCATGACCAGATACAAACTTGTCTTTCAAGTTACCAAAGATAGAGGTATCGACTTCTTGGTCAGCTGCTACAGAATTAGAGTCAGACAAGTCGCCAACTTCAATACCTAATGGATCTGAGTAGCTCAATCCGGCTAGGTTTTCAGGGATCGTCATTACCGCTTCTTGCAGGCTTGCTGCTAAGTCAAACTCAGCTGCTTCTTCATCAGAAGGCGTTGTATATAGGCTATTTAATGTACCAACAACGGCTTCTTTAGCGAAAATACCTGTGATGATACCAACCGTTGCAGGCCAGTTCTCTTCAGTAATACCAATTGGTTGGAATACAGGTGTTACAACTTGAGCTGCTCTAGACAGTACTGAGTTTTCGCTATCTTCGTTACCAAAGCTGCCGTCCATACCTAGAGAGTTTAGGAAGCTAAGAATAGCCACAACCATCACGATTGTTTTACCTGCACCAAGTACGAAACGCTTCAGCTTCTGCCAAGTTTTCAACATTACGTTTTGCACTGTCGGCAATTCGTAATCTGGCATTTCCATCACTAAGCTATCACTGCTACCTGGGTAGATCGTGTTTTTCAGGAACAAACCCGTAAATACAGAAGCAACGATACCCATGATGTACAGAGCGAATACTACGTTTTGTCCTGCACCTGGGAAGAACGCCGCCGCGAACAGTGCGTATACCGGTAAACGAGCACCACATGACATAAACGGCGCCATTGATGCTGCTAGTTTACGTTCGCGCTCTTGGTCAAGAGTACGAGTTGCCATGATTGAAGGCACGTTACAACCAAAGCCCAGTACAAGTGGGACAAATGCTTTACCCGGTAAACCAATCTTCTGCATCACTTTATCAAGTACAAATGCAGCACGAGCCATGTAGCCTGAGCTTTCTAGTACCGCTAAGAATAGGTAAAGCGCTGCGATAACAGGAATAAAGGTCGCAACCGTTTGGATACCGCCGCCAATACCATCAGCAAGTACAGTGACTAACCAAACTGGTAAATGGCCATCTAATAAGTGGTGTCCACCATCAACTAATATTGCTCCAACACCAATATCGAAGAAGTCGATAAACGCACTACCGATATTGATAGAGAACATGAACATTAGGTACATGATAACGAAGAAGAAAGGAATACCGACCCATTTGTTCAAAATGAATTGGTCTGCTTTCTCTGTAAAGTTACGGCTTAGTTTGCCTTCGCTGCGACGAACACGTTTACAAAGGTCATGTAAGAAAGTGTATTTAGCGTCAGCAACAGCAAGGTCAATATCGAAATCGGCACCAAGACGCACGCTATCAATTTGAGTGCGAGTTTGTGGGGCTAAACCATTCAATACCAAGTAATCATTTTCTAAAGCACGAATCGCTAGCGCTCGGTGAGATACGTCAGCATCATCAAATTGTGACTCAACAGAAGGGATAAGAGCTTCTAACGCGGCATCGTAATCAATAGAGATAGGGTCAAGGCTCACACCTTGAACAAGCAGTTTATGCAGACGCTCTTTAAAGCGAACCACTTGACCTTTATCGTTTGCAGACAAGCTTAGAACTGGGCAACCTAGCTCTTTCTCTAGTGCTTTAAGGTTAATCACCTGACGTTCGCGCTTTAATACATCCATTTTGTTCAACACAACGATCATTGGGCGACCCAACTCACGCAGCTGTAATGTCATATATAAGCTTCGTTCTAGACAGTTAGCGTCGACAACATTGATGATCACATCTGCTGGGTGAGTTAAAACAGCGCGAGACGCGATAGACTCATCGATGCTGTTCGCATCATTACCACTGTCTAGTGCGTAGATACCCGGTAAATCCGTTAGTTGAAACTGATCACCAGCGTGCGAGTATAAACCCGTCTTCTTTTCAACAGTGACACCAACCCAGTTACCAACGTGCTGCTTAGCACCAGTCAGTGCGTTGAACAGTGTTGTTTTACCACTATTCGGGTTACCAACGGTAAGAACTTGATAATCCATTTAGATAACCTCGATTTGTTCTGCAATGCTTTCACGAATGGCGATAGAAACACCTCTCACTTCAACTTGAAGCGGATCACCCATAGGTGCACGGCGGATAAGCGTCACCTCGGTTTTTGGCAACATACCCATGACCATAAGTTTCTTCCTTACGTCTGGTGTTAAACCTGTTAGTGCAACAATAGAAGCCGCCTTTCCTTGCTCTAGTTGTGAGAGTTTCATAAGTACCCAATTCGTGACTGATAATGAGAAAGATTGTTATTAACGCCATGATACACATACATGCCCACAATTCTATTGTGTGAAATCAATGTTTTCGAAAATACATACTCGTAAGTTTCGTTAAAAACGTTTACGTCAAAAACGTTACTTTCAACAACTAGCGAGAACTACCTCACTAGTACAAACCCTCCCAAACAAAAACAAATCATTAATTATCAACCACTTGAGAAAATGTCGGTTTTATCATAGGTATCTGTCGTTAATTTTATAAGTAAAATAAGTAGCTGGACGTATAGTTACTCCATCTAAGAGAAACTACTTCTCTTTAATTTTATTCCAGAGGTGATATGGCTTTGCTATATCACTCCGGCAGCAAGCGAAGGTGTCGTTGGCACCCGTGGTATAGTCCCCCCGGCTATGCCACGATATTTTTTTTCTTCCCTTTGTTTTATCCCAACAACCTTTTTAAACTCCCCATTTATCTCGTATCTCGTATCTC